>NZ_JBHFLM010000165.1:0-5934 GCF_041928655.1 Pelatocladus sp. BLCC-F211
CTGCAAAACTCTCAACCAACTGCGCCAAAAGTTAGCTCAAGTCCTGGAAACAATTACACCTGAGGTGATTGCTTCTCTCACCTGTTACGATTTCATTCTTGAAGCTTTATTTAGCGCAGCTTCATAAAGAATTGGTATAAGTACTAAAATTTTTAATACTGCCAGTACTTTAAATCTAAACTTTGACCTGCTACAGCAACTGCACCAAGGTAATGATCACCGGGTACGAGTTCAATCAAACTCCATTCTTGATCAGTGATCAGTTTTGCTGCTTGTTCTAGAGTCAGAGAAATCTCTACTTTTTCTAATTGAACTATTCCTACTCCTATTGCTTTTAAATAAGCTTCTTTGCAAGTCCAGTAGCGAAAAAACACTTGTTGTTGTTGGTTTGAGGGGAGCGATCGCACTAGTTCATATTCTCTAGGTGCAAAGAACCTTTCCGCAAGAGCTTCAACATCACTGACTGACCGCATATATTCTACATCTATACCAATTTTGCGATTCCTACTGACACCACATAGAGCCAAATCTTGTGAGTGAGACAAGTTAAATGACAGTCCACTATCAGCAAAGCTATCAGCTAATAATGGCTTTCCGCGAAGTTCATAGGTAAATTCCACCGCTTGGGGTTCCACACCTAAGTAGCGACCCAAGATTGTACGCAGGATACCCCGACCTGCAATAAAACGCTGTCGATGTTGTTCAAAGTAAAACCTTTGAGCGCGAGCAATTTCATCACCAGAGAGCGTTGTTTGTAAAACTTGCAGTTCTGATTCTGGTCGTTCTAGCTCAATTCGCCAAACATGCACATCATCAGGTAACAAGGTTAAATTTGTTGGTGCGGTTAGCCACAAATGCTTAGTCTCAGACCCCATCTTAACCTTTACTTTAATTCTCTCTTCTAACCGTTCTTTTCATCCCCTCACATGGCAAACTAACCTGTTAAATAAAGACATACTTTCATGGGGATAAATCTATCTAAATATTAGTAGCTTACACGATATCTGACTTTCGTGGATTAGCGGGCGGAAAGTATAATTATCAGTTTTGATAAGTTCGTAGTAAGCACTTCAGTGCTTGTATATTTGAGGACTAAAGTTCTCACTACAATCTTGGAAGCCACAGCCACTCAGTAATATAACTGAACTCATTACGGTAGACATGAGTCTAAAATTTTTTCATGTCCTACGTATTATACTGATGACTTCTTCCAAATTATTCAAAGAGCGTTACTTTGCTCAGATTGTGACACTGTTGTTATTGTTACTTATACTGGTAATAGGAGCAGTTCCTGGATATCTCAAAGGTAACTGGCAATGGGAGGAACCACCACCTGTCACCAATCTCAAAAAGTTAAAACGGATACGCCAAACAGGATTGGCTCTTCCTGGTTGGCAAACGATTGAACAAGCAGAACAACCCATTGGCGAACAAAAGTGGTCTTTGCAGTTAATTAAAAAACAAGATTCTAAAATTGAGGCTGTGTTATTGTTATTACCGCAAAATGGGCCAAGAAAACAGCCACAAGTAGAATGGACAGAAATTAATGGTTGGGGTCGTTTACGTTGGGGACAGTGGGATATTGCTCAAAGTCGCCTAGTGGAATTTACTGTCAAGCAGCCGCAAGCAAAGGTAAAAGCTAGGTTCTTTCGCGCTGCGACAAAAGAGCAAACTTTTGCAGTTCTGCAATGGTACGCTTGGCGCGATGGTGGCGATCCATCAACTTTGCAGTGGTTGTTGGCAGATCAGATAGCTCAATTACAAAAGCAACGTGCTGCTTGGGTTGCTGTCAGTATCCTTGTACCGATGGAGCCTTTAGGAAAAATTGATACAGTTTGGTCTGAGGTAAAATCTCTTGGCGAAACAGTACAAGATACTTTAATGACAAATGAATTATGAAGGGATCGGGAATTGGGGACAAGACACGGAGAATATTTTTGATAATTTCTCCGCGTCACCGCATCTCCTTGTCTCCGTGTCTGCTTTTCCCGTTCCCTATCTTAAGTTTGCTCCTTGAATTTTAAATAAAAATTATTACACTTACCATTACGTGTATCTTAAGTTAAAATAGCCGCTTGCAGCTTTGCAGTCTGAGAATGGCTTCACAGCTTAAATTAATTGTTTATAACTTCTATTTGTTGATATGCGTGCATTCAGCACACTGTACTGTTTGAGTTTTCCAGTCAGTATTTTATTAGCAACGACTTCAATTCCTGCTGTTGCTCAAGCGCCATTTCCTGCTTCTGTGACAGACAGTAAATTTACTCAATCGGGTGTTAATAATAATCAAATACCGTCTCAACTCGACCGTTATATTTTGGGGCCGGGAGATACAATTACCATCCAAGTTCAACGTCCTTTTGGCCCCTATCGTCTAGGGCCAGGAGATGTTATTGGCGTTGTGATTGAGCGTTTTCCAGATTTAGGTTTTCAAGCTGCTGTCAATCCCGAAGGAAAGATCATTGTTCCTTTATTGGGAACTGTATCACTACAAAATTTAACTTTAGCAGAGGCACAAAATAAGATTCGCTCTTTATTCAATACCTATGTCATTGATCCAAGAGTGACTTTATCTCTGGTGTCGCAGCGCCCGGAGTTAAATTTTTCAGTCACAATCAACCCTGAAGGTAATGTTGTTTTGCCTCAAGTGGGAACAGTATCCTTAAAAGGCTTGAGTTTGGAAGAAGCTCAAGAAAAAATTCGCTTACTACGCGATCGCATTACACCAGATCAAGTTGTTGCTGTATCATTAGCATCACCTCGAACAGTACAAATCACTATTAGTGGTGAAGTACTAAGACCCGGAATTTATCCCATGGGTTCACCAACACCTCGGATTACTGATACTTTGTTACTAGCAGGCGGTTCTACCATGATGGCAGACCTGCGACAAGTCCAACTACGGCGTAAGTTAATTGATGGTTCAATTATTACCCAAAATATTGACTTGTATAGTCCTGTACTCAATGGCGACGCCGCACCTAACTTCCGCTTGCAAGATGGAGATGCGATCGTTGTTATGCGTCGCGACCTCGCTAATGATGATAATTACGATCGCAATCTTGTTGCTCGTTCCTCTTTAGCTCAACCCCAAATTCGAGTCAGAGTATTAAACTATGCCACTGGGGGAATCGTCACGCAAACATTGCCGAATGGTAGTAATTTTGTAGATGTTTTGTCAGGAGTCAACCCTAATTTTACTAACATCCGGGATATTGCCCTAGTTCGCTTCGACCCAGAACGAGGTAAAGCCATCACTCAGAGATTAAACGGTAAAAAGGCTTTAGCTGGAGATGCAACTCAAAACGTGCCACTTCAAGATAATGATGTTATCGTGATTGGTCGAAACCTCATCGGTAAAATTACGAACCTAATATCTACCATTACCCAACCCTTTTTCAGTTTTCAGAATTTCCTCAACTTCTTCGATAGTTTTGTCGGTGGTGGAGGGAAGTAGGGAAAGGGGATCGGGGATCGGGGATCGGGGATTGGAAGGGGGAAATATTTCTCTGTTGTCTTCCCACACCAAGCACATTTGTGTATCCTCTTTGTTCCCTTTCCCCTTTCCCCTTTCCCCTTTCCCCAATCCCCAATCCCCAATCCAAAATCCAAAATCTAAAATCGAATGACGCCACCGATTGTTAAGCGCTACTTGATAGCTTTTGAGAAGTATAAGTGGATTGGTTTAGCCAGTTTCACTTTAGTTGTAGTTGGTTCAACGGTGGTGGCTATACAACCAGAACCACCAGCTAGTTATATTGCAGATGCTGCACTTACTTACTCTAGTCCTCCTGTTTTATTTTCTGTGACTGGGGGTGAAATTCAGCAGCAAGGTCAAGAATTAACTCAAGAAATTTTGCTATCAGACCAAATCATTGAGGCTGTGGCAACGAAAGTCAATGTCAAACCAAAACAAATTGGTAAAAATATTGCTCTGACTGTACCGGAAAAAAGTAAGCCAGGAGAAGCACCTGCGTCTACACTCATTGAAATTAAATATAAAGACTCTAACGAAAAGCGTGCTAAACAAACAGTACAGCTATTGATGGAAGCCATGATTAAGTTGAGTGGTGAGATCAATACCAGGCGATTAAATGCAATTATCAAGAAAATCAACGAACGCTCACCACAGATTAAACAAGATTTGCAATTAGCGGAGAAAAAACTAGAACAATATGATCGCATTGAAGGTCCAGCATTGCTAGCTGCGGAAAATGGTAGTTTGTTGAATGCAATCACCAGCAGTCAAAATCAGCAACGACAAATTCAATTGACGCTAACTGGAGTCGATACTCAAGTTCGCAGTTTGCAAAAAAAATTGGGGTTAAATGTTAACCAAGCTTATGTTTCATCAGCTTTGAGTGCTGATCCAATTATTGCCAACTTGCGATCGCAAATCTATCAAGTCGAAAGCCAAATGGGAGTCCTCGCCAAACAAGGTGCGCGTCCCGAATTACCCCAAATGGTACAATTGCAGCGTCAAAAAGATGCTTATGAACAATTGATACAACAACGAGCCGTTGAAGTTGTAGGTGGTCAAGGTGCAACGGCTCCTCTTGCTAGTTCAGTTACAGATATTCGTTCCCAAAGTAACTTAGACCCCGCTCGTCAGCAACTTGCCAATCAGCTAGTAGCTTTACAAACTCAGTACGAGACATTACGACAGCAGCTAGTTTCTTTGTCACAAGACGAAGCACGACTGCGACAAGCATATGCTTTGATACCTAATAAGCAATTAGAGCGATCGCGTTTAGAACAAGAAGTCGCACTCAAAAAAGCCATCTTCGACAAAATGCAAGCAAAACTGATTGATGCTCAAGCAGCAGAAGCAGAAACCGTGAGTAGTCTGGGTGTAGCTAGAGTTCCTTTAGTGACTGCTGATGTTAAACCTCCGAAGAGTGTACCAGCTACCCTCGCGCTTGGTGGTGTTTTCGGATTAATCGTTGGTGGTGGGGTGATATTTTTATTAGGCTCACTCGAAGCTACTTTCAAAACCAAAGAGGATATCCGCAATCATCTAAAACAGCGAGAAGTCGTCGTCCTGGGAGAGTTACCTTTGATGCCAGTAGATGACTTGTCACCAGAAGAAGTACCAACCATACTTTCTGTTTATTCCCCGTATTTAGAATATTATGAGAAGTTCCGTAGTAATCTACGTCGCTTCGGCAGCAAAACTTTAAAAGTAATATTAATCACTAGTGTAAGTAGCAGCGAAGGTAAAACCACAAGTGCTTACAACTTGGGTATAGCTTCCGCGCGTACTGGCAAACGTACCTTAATTATTGAAACAGATTTGCGATCGCCTTCTCGTAGTCCATCGCTGAAAGTGAGTATTGACCCCAAGGCGAATATTGAACCCCTACGCTATTACGGTAGCTTGAGCGAGTGTATCCGCTTAGTTCCTGATGTCGAAAATTTATACATTGTTCCTAGTGCCGGGGTTGTACATCAGCCTGCTGCTATCCTTGAATCGAGCGAATTCCGGCGCTTAATCGAAGATGCCCGTGAACGCTATGATTTAGTAATTATAGATACTAAACCCATCAGTTTATCTAATGATGCTTTATTAATTCAACCTTACAGCGATGGCATTATCCTAGTCACCCGACCACATCATACCCAAGAAAACATGCTCGGTGAAGTTATAGATGAATTGGTGGAATCAGAATTAGGATTAGTGGGAGCAGTGATTAACGGTGCTGATATCTTCGTCCCTCAACCTCAACTTGGACAATCAGTCTCTTCATCTGCGGAAGAATCATTGGTGCGTTAGGACTAATGTCCACAACACACCCCAATACGGTTCAGTTAAGGCTAAAAACTAAAACTAGCGTAGGTTGGGGAGCCAGTGCGTTGCGGGGGTCCCAAGAGTTGTAGCACCTGGCGTTTGAGGAACGTAGACGCGCCCTGCGCGGCTGATCGCAGAGTAACCCA
>NZ_JBHFLM010000166.1:0-23832 GCF_041928655.1 Pelatocladus sp. BLCC-F211
TCTTAAAAATGGGGCAGGCAACCCCTTCGGGGAAGTCAAAAGTATCAAGTCAAAAGTCAAAATCAATACTTTTGAATTTTGACTTTTGACTTTTGACTTGTTTTGCCTGCCCCATTTTTAAGTTCATTGAATCGAAGGTCAGTGTTGGGATGAATGGCGGGGCAATGAGGAATTGAGCAACGGGAGATAATGAACGCAGTTCAGTGAGCGATGTTGGTCGATGACGAATTGCCGATCTCTGGGGTTGGTAACGAGTCAATAAGTTCCTCAATCACCTGGGTCATAGTCTTGTCAGCTTGAACAGCACATAACTGCAACTTATAAAAACGCCGTTCAGACATCCTCAATCTTAATTGTTTGTTTTTCATATTTGGTTACACAACAGTCAAAAGAAAACTTTACCTGTTTTGAAGAAAAGCCATCCCCATTACGGTGAGATTTACTCACAGGTTTTACAGGATGTTGTCAAGCGAGTTAAGGTAACTTTTGACCGTTTTCTAAGTGGGGATAGTAAAGGTAACAGAAGCGGTAGACCTCGCTTTAAGTCTCGTGACCGTTACCGGACTTTTACTTATCCACAAATAAAGGATGACTGCATTGAAGGAAGCGTGATATGTCTCCCAAAACTAGGAGACATCAAACTAATTTTGCATCGTCCAATACCAGATGGATTCAAAATAAAAACGGTATCAGTTACCAAAAAAGCTGACGGTTACTATGTGACGTTGAGCCTCGAAGACCTTACAGTTCCTACAATCAAACCCGATTTCAATCCTGATTTAATAACAGGTATTGATATGGGGTTGAAAGAATTTCTCGCTACTTCTGAGGGTGAAACGGTTGCTATCCCTCAACATTACCGTAAATCTCAAAGACGTTTAAGAGTCATTCAAAAACGTGTTTCACGTCGTAAAAAAGGAAGTAATCGAAGATTAAAAGCGGTAAAACAGTTGGGTAGGCAACATAAAAAAGTTGCCGATAAACGCAAAGATTTTCATTTCAAAACTGCTAACAACTTATTGAAAAAATATGATGTTGTCGCAGTTGAAGACTTGAATATTAAAGGGCTTGCACGCACACGACTTGCCTTATCTGTGCATGACGCTGGATGGTCTAGCTTCCTGTCAATACTATCAAACAAAGCCGAAAATGCTGGTTTGTTGGTAATAGCTGTAAATGCTTCTGGCACTTCTCAAGATTGTTCTAGTTGTGGAGTAAAAGTTCCTAAGAAGTTGCACGAACGTTGGCATTCTTGTCAATGCGGTTGCAGTCTTGACCGTGACCATAATGCAGCGATAAATATAAGAAAAAGAGCGGCAGGGCATTCCGTTCTTAAAGCTCAACGCCTCCTAAGCAATAGCCGGATTGGTTGAGAAGCCCACACTGTAATCTCTGATTCAGTGTGGGAGTATGTCACTAGACCAGATTTTGCAGTACAGTCCAGAAAATGGAACTTGGATTGGTCAACTGATGAATTTGACATCAAAATCGACCAGCAACATTTTCAAGCTAATACCTGGGTGAAACTCTTGGAACTTCCCAACCCCTACAGCTTTGACGAAGCACTACTGCTGTGTCCAATTTCTCAATATGAATGGATAGCCTGGATACCAGATCATGGAGAAGCAGTAGTGACTACCGGGCAAGTTAATGGTCATTTGTCATAGCTTCCTTGTCCCCCTTGTCCTCCTTGTCCCCGATCCCCAATTCCCAATCACGCCACCGAAAGCGGTTCATCAACCTTGCTTGTGAGTGTCAAAGGGTCAATTGCTTCGAGTTCGCCATGCTTGATACTCCAGCAACGGTCAGCGATCGCTAACATATCGCCAGCATCGTGAGTTACTACCAACAGTGTCCAATCTTTTTTAAGTTTTGCTAATAAATTGACTAATTGCCGACGCATTGACCAATCTAACCCGGCGGTGGGTTCATCGAGTAATAATAAGCGTGGTTGACGAATCAATTGGACAGCGAGGGCTAAACGTCGCTGCTGACCTCCACTCAAAGCCTGGGGTGATGTCGCCAATGATAAATGCTCTAAACCCACCTCTTGCAATGCTTCTTTAACTCTTTGTGTTCCTAACTCTGGATGTCCTAAGCGTAATTCTTCTAAAATCGTACCACCGCAAAAATGCCGTTCGGGAAACTGGAATACTAAACCTGCTAATTGCTGTAACTCTTCAGCAGTCAGGGTTTGTTCGTGCCAACTAACAGAACCGGATGTTGGTTCAGCTAGTCCGGATAAAATTTCGAGTAATGTACTTTTTCCAGAACCACTTGGCCCAATGATCAAACCCAACTGTTGGGGTGCCAAGTCTAGATTAATTGATTTGAGAATTGCTGTCGGACAAGCTGTGGGGTGGTAAACTACATTTCTGAGATAGAGCATTTGTTAAGAATACCAAAGAGAGTTAGGACTTATTTATTAAATACACACTGAGCATATGCCAAGTCCTGAAAAAGTTCACAGGACATTCGCCTTGTTTACATGGTAAATATTTAGCGACTATAGGATCTTCGGCTTTTCTTTAAATTTTAAAAGCAACAGCCAAGCAAACCTCACTCACAATTGTTTTTATTGTGGCAAACTTATTTTGGAACAACAGCTAAAACAAAATATGGGAACCCGTTAAAATCACGATAGTCAAAGTGTATACCAGGCTTTACCTGCAACACCCGAAAATACTTTGTTTATCTTTTTGAATTTTAAGTAACATATACAACAATCTCAACAGTAATAATTCTGAAGGAAACACAACAATGAGTAAATGGTTTCCATCTGTGCAAGCAATTTTATCTAGTAGGCTTGAAACCTTCATTCAAGTTGGTCTGGCAACGACTTTAGTTCTGAATACCTGGGTTAATCCTTCTGTTGCTGCTGATCCTTTTCGGACAAAAGAAGCACGTAATATAGGTGATAAAACTGAGGCAGCTTTTAAAGCTATTTTTCAACAGGGTGACTACAAAGCAGCAGAGGCTTACCTCCAACAGGCATTATCCAGCGAACCAAATGAACCTTTAGCCTATGCAATGAAGGCATCGCTAGCATATACCAATCAAGATTGGGCTACGCTTGATACCTACAGCCGAAAAACTCTTGAAATTGGGCAAAAATTAATTGCTAGTGATCCCTTGCGTGGTAATCTTTACACTGCCGTTGGTCATTTTTTAGAGGGAGCAGCACAGGTTCGTCGTCAAGGTACAGTCAACGGTGCGGCACAGGCATTAAGTAAGTTGCAGGAAGTTTATAAATATTTAGACAAAGCAGAGGCAATTTCCGCCAACGATCCAGAGCTAAATTTACTCAAAGGCTACATGGATTTGATGCTAGCTGTAAATTTACCCTTTGCCAATCCTCAACAGGCGATTGAACGCTTAGACAAAAGTGCTGGGCCTGAGTACTTGGCAGATCGGGGTATTGCCTATGGATATCGAGATTTGAAACAGTATAATCAAGCGCTGGAATATGCCAATCGTGCTTTAAAGGCGACATCAAATAATCCAGAGGTGTATTACCTCAAAGCCCAAATTTTGCGAGGGATGGCTGGAAAACAGAAAAATCAACAACTGTTACAGGAGGCGGTCAGCAATTTTGACCAAGCGCTGGCGAAAAAATCTCAGCTCCCAGCAAGTTTGGTAAAACAAATTCAACGCGAACGTCGCAAAACTGCACAGGATATTGCTCGCGCTCAAAGGTAGTGGACTGTGTTATGAATTTTGATTGGTTTGTAGTAAGCGCTTTAGCGCTTAGATATTTAAGGACTTCAATCCTTACTACGAATTTTGATTGGTTTGTAGTAAGCGCTTTAGCGCTTAGATATTTAAGGACTGAAGTCCTTACTACGAACTTTTCTTTGTCCTAGTTTTCTTGCCTGAGTCACTTATAATTTAGTTTGGTAGCTTTAAGTAAGATTTTGTTAAGCAACTTTATAAGTAATGAAAATACAGTTTCGTGAATTTGACCCTTTTGATATATGGATTTGGCTGAAGTTCAGTACTGTACCTTCACAACGTGAAAAGGAATATGTAGAAGAACTTTTTGATTCCTGGTTTTACATGGGTAAGTTGGGTGCATATAATGCTGAAAATCTCCAGGTACAGGAAACAGGGTTAGACCTCAGCTATATGAATTATGACTCTGATGCGTATGATAGAAGCTTGTTAGCACTGATGCACAACAAGGGAGACTTTGAATATCAGGGTCAATGGGGACGTTGCTGGTTTGACTTGGGAACTTCAGATGCGATCGCTTTAGATATTCTCATCAATGCCCTTCAACAACTTGGTGTAGAATACGTCACCATTGATGAAGTTTACATCGGCGGCGAAAATGATGATTGGCCGGTAGAAGACAGTGATGAGCGTTCTTCGTTTATCTATGATAACTAGTAGCAAAAAATACTAGATTAACTTGCTCTGATGTGTTCGATCGCAACAAATAGAGCATCAAGCATAACTTCAAAACTCGCATCAGTGGAACGGTTGAGTGTGAGCAATCCTGCTTGTTCGACAGCAATAAAACCGGAAACTGCTGCATTCACTATTCGCATGACGTCAATTAATTGATTCTCAGTTAGGTTGTAGGATTCTAAACCAATTCTGAAAAAACCCAGGGCTTCTTGAATAATTGGTGCTGCTTCTGCGTCAGTAGGTTGTAGTTGCACTTGCATCATTATCCTGTAAAGTGCTGGATGCGATCGCGCAAAGTTGCGGGTTGCATGTCCACCTGCTTGCAGAAGTGCGCGAGGTTCGCTCAATCCGACGGTTTGCTGTTTGTAATAAGCAAAAAATCTCTGCCAAATGGCAATCACTACAGCTTTTCGCAAGCCTGTATTACCATCAACATGCTTGTAGATTGCGGGTGGCTTGATGCCCAATTCCCGCGCCACCCGATTTACACCAAGGGCTGATTCTCCTTCTCGATCAAGGTAAGCGATCGCAGCTTCAATCACATCTTTACGTGTTAGAGAGTTTTCTTTTGTTGGGCGACCCATAGAAAAAATCAATTAGTTAATACAATTAACTAAAACTGAATATAATTAATTTTATTGTGGCGACACAATCAATCCAAAATCCAAAATTTATATGAGCGATCTAGTCTTCACGCCTGCCTATCAGCTTGCTAAAATGATACGCGATCGCGTTGTTTCATCCCTAGAAGTAGTGGATGCCTATCTTGCTCAGATTGATTGCTATAACGCTGCTTTGAATGCCATCTGTATTCTCAATGCTGAACGAGCAAGAGAACAAGCAAAAAAAGCGGATGCAGCGATCGCAAAAGGAGAAAATTGGGGACTTTTACATGGCGTTCCTGTAACAATCAAAGACTACTTGGAAACGGCTGGACTATCCACAATTGCGGGCTATCAGCCATTTCAAGATTATATTTCTCCACATGATGCCACCGCAGTTGCTCGTGTTCGTGCAGCTGGGGCGATCATTTTAGGAAAAACGACGGCAACCGCAGATCCTAGTGGGGATTACCAAGCAATCTTTCCTCGTGTTAATAATCCTTGGAACCCAGATTATACATCAGGCGGGACTTCCAGTGGCAGTGCGACGGCAATTGCAGCAGGTTTTTCACCATTGGATATTTGTTCTGATAATGGCGGTTCTATTCGTCAGCCTGCTCACTTTTGTGGTGTGTTTGGACTGAAACCAACTGATCGCCGTGTTCCAACTACGGGCCATGTGGGCGATATTCCTAATCTACTGAAAATGCCACGCTGTATTCGCCAAATGTTTACAGTTGGAGTAATTGCCGGCTCAATAGAAGATTTGCGCCTTAGTCTGCGACTAATTGCAGGTTCAGATCCACGTCAACCAGATATTCCACCTGTGCCGCTAGATAGTTATATTGAGCGAAACCTGCAAAATTTACGCATTGCTTGGATTGATGAATTGCCTTTGTATCCAGTTGCTTCGGAAATCAAATCTGCTATGCAGACAGCTGCAAAGCGATTGATAGACATTGGAACTAAAGTTGAATTTTGGTATCCAAAATTTGATTTTGTTACAGCTTGGGAAATCTACTACAAAGTTGGTACTTACAATTTGCTGTACTCTCAACCTATTAACTTTGCAAATGTACAAAAACAAATGCTGTTTTTATGGCGTGAAGCAACGCAGGGCGACGCCGCTTTACGAAAAATTAGTCATGTTCCTAAGATTGCTCTACCACTATTCTTGAACCCAACCTTAAAAGGTTATTTTGCAGCATTGACAGAACGCGATCGCTTCATTGCTCAAATGGACAAAGAACTCGAATCATGGGATGTATGGCTCTGTCCTGTCGCAATGACACCTGCTTTTACCCATCGCGCCAAAGGGGAAGCGGTTGACATCGAAGGTCGAAAAGTCCCATATCAGATGGCATCTGGTGCTTATCTTGTACCCTTTAATCTTACAGGTCATCCAGTTGTAGTCATTCCAATTGGACAAACCAAAAATGGTCTACCAATTGGAATGCAAATTGTCGGAAAGCGCTGGCGAGAAATGGAACTGCTGGCGATCGCTCAAGAAATTAACAAAGTGGTTGGTGATTTTCGACACCCGTCTGGTTACTGAGCAGTATCTTGTAACTTCTCAGTTGTCCTTTGCAATGTCTCAACAATTCCATGCATTCGGATGGGATCGAGCATTCGCAGTAAGCTACTTTGAGTCACCAGTCCTAATCCTCTACCACCATCCCAAGATACTACTAATCTTCGCACCTGTCGCCTTTGCATCTCTTGATGAGCAGTCCACAAAGAATCTTCTGGATTAAGTAAAAATAGCGGTGTACTCATCACAGTTTCCGCCTGTAATGCAGCCAAATTTAATTGCATTGCCTGAAATTGGACAATATCTCGCTCAGTGACAATCCCCAGGGGTTTGTGAATAAAGCATCCTAACTCTGGTTGTAGTTCTTCTTCACTAATCACCACACAACTGACTCGATACTCGGCCATGACTTGAGCTAAAGTCAGCACTGAAACAATTTTCGGAGTACGGATAACTTGAGTATTCATGACATCTGCTACACGTATGACTTTAAGCAAATGAGCAGGTGTTAAAACACTACGAATACTCTTAGGTGAGACGACACCAATGATTTCTCTATTAGTACCTAAAATTGGCAAGTGACGAATTCGATAGCGCCGGAACAGAAATAAAGCTCCGAAAATATCAGTAAACTCAGCCTGTGATAAGGTAATCACCGGCTTTGTCATCACTTCACCAATTGTTACTTCTTGAAAATTAATACCACCAGCTGTTAACCGAACGATGTCCCTTTCAGTTAAAATCCCTATTAATTCTTTTGCCTGCACCACTAAAACACAGCTGGAGTGTCTTGGGTATTTGCTGAACTCGATTGATGGTGAATCTACAGAAAATTTACTGTTAGAGCCTGATTGGTTCATTAAAGCAATGACATCTACCAGTAAATTTTCAGGTGCAACAGTCGGCGGATTTGGCTCAATTGCCGCCTCAATAGATGGTTCACTAAGCAGGAGGTCATTAATTTGCATGTTTATTCAAGCTAGGGAACACTGTCTCAAATTTACTAAATATTTGACAATGCCTTTAATGTTTTACATGGTGATTCATATCAAAAATGTTACATTTTGTTTCAGCAATGAGATCGCAATTTATGCCTACTACCGATTGGACTCGTCACCACGTTCTTTCTTTAGCTGATTTCACCTCAGCTGAATACGACACCGTACTGCAAACAGCCGCTAGTTTTCAGGAGGTATTATCAAGGCGGACAAAGAAAGTACCGACTTTGCAGGGACATGTGGTAGCAAATTTATTTTTTGAGCCTTCGACTCGGACTCGTAGCAGTTTTGAACTTGCAGCTAAACGCCTCTCCGCAGATACGCTTAACTTTGCTTCAGCCTCTTCTTCGATGACTAAAGGAGAGACTATTCTAGATACAGCCAAGACTTATTTGGCGATGGGAACTGATATTATGGTGATTCGCCATAAGGAAGCAGGAGTACCAAATGCGATCGCTCAGGAAATGGATCGTCTCGGTGTAAAAGTTAGTGTCCTTAATGCGGGTGATGGTCAACATGAGCATCCTTCCCAAGGTCTGTTAGATTTATTTACGATCTGTACTCTGCTTGATCCAGATTCTCCCCGCCTAGAACTTCTCAAGGATAAAAAGATTGCTATTGTTGGGGATATTCTTCATTCACGTGTCGCGCGATCGAATATTTGGAGTATCACCGCCAGTGGTGCAGAATTACATTTAGCAGCACCACCGACTTTATTACCAAAATTCTTTGCAGATTTCGGTAAAGACAGACCAGGTAAGCTTTTTGTACATTGGCAATTAGAACCAGCCCTCAAAGATGCTGATTTTGTGATGACACTACGCCTGCAAAAGGAACGTATGACCGCACATTTGCTGCCTTCTTTGCGAGAATATCACCAAATGTTTGGGATTACACGCTCAAAGCTGCAACTGTGCAAACCCAATGTCAAAGTTTTGCATCCAGGCCCAGTAAACCGTGGTGTCGAAATTAGCTCAGATTTAATGGATGATCCAGAATTTAGTTTGATTCAAACACAGGTTACAAGCGGTGTTGCTGTGCGTATGGCACTGTTGTATTTGATTGGAACCACTAGGGGGTAACATTTTCATGCTTAGTATTACAATCACCTGAAGGAACTTCACTATTTGGAGCCTCTAACTCTGGATCAGCGCGGAAAATACCACCAGTGCCATCAGCAAGTGTTGCATAGAAAACTATTTGATTGCTGTTATTTAATCCCTTATTGGAAAAATAAATAGCTTTTACTGTCGAGCCAAACAAAGCATCGCCTGCAACAATCACCTTATCAGCGACTGGATCTGCTCCAGTAAAGATACCCAAGCCACCGTCTTTAAGGACACCTTTAAATGCGACTGTTCCGACATCATTAATTGCAGGATTCTCGAAAAAGCTAAAGTCTTTGCTGTTGTCGGCAATAGTAGTTATTGTGCCGTTGTTAGCTATAAATATACCTTCACCGTCTTCCTTTTTTAAGACTCCCTTAAATGCCAGGGTTCCTAGATTATTGATAGCTGGAGGAAAAACAAAACTAAACTTACTAGTACTAGTAGTATCAGCGATAGGGATGGTTACTCCATCTGAGTTGATTGTAAAAATACCACGTTCTCCCGTATCTAGCCTAGCTGAAAAGGCAATGGTATTTGCATCATTAATTGCATATCCATCAAAGTCGCTGTAAGAACCCTTGGTATCAACAACAACAGTTGTTGAGCCATCAATATTGATGAAGATACCACGGCCATTCTCGATCTCAGATAAGAATGCAACAGCAGCTTTGTTATTGATAACAGGAGTACCAAAGGCTCCTCTGGGCTGACTGCTTTCGGCTATGGTGGTTGTGACTCTGTTGCTCACAGTAAAGATACCACTACCTATGGTATCAATATTAGCCTCAAAGGCTATAGTACCTGCATCGTTAATTGCAGGTTTATTCCCAAATAAACTGAATATTCCACTAGTGTCGGTGATGGTGGAGGTTGTTTCACCATTTCCAATCAAAATGCTACTACTTGTACTATCTAAATTAGCTGAGAAAACAACAATCCCATCATTATTGATTGCAGGATTAGATCCAAGTGTAGTAAAACCATCTTTGGTATCAGCAATTTTCGTGAAAGTGAAAGCTGTAGCTTCACCTATAGCAAGCAAGCTGATAGAAAAACTAATTGCTGTTGCCGTTAAAAACTGTTTGATGGCAGCCATAATCGTCTTAGCCTAAAAAGCCCAGGTAAAATTTTTGTGAAATACAATACTAATAATACTGGTATAAAATAGCAAGTATATACAAAGTAATTAATGATTCTACAAATTTCTATTGACCAAGCTCTACCCTGCGGGTTCTGCTTCGCAGCACGGGAAAGCCGCCCTACGGGCGTCTATGTTGTGAGCCAGCGAGCAGGGATTTTAAATATTTGGGATGCTACCAAGTAGGGTGTGTTATCGCGCTCAGATAATATTTTTCGTGAAAAACTAGATCAAAATACGCGCCTAACACATCCTATAGTAATTTTATTTTTAGTTTATAAATCAATACGGTTCAGTTAAGAAGAAATGTAGGTTGGGTTACTCTGCGAGAAGCCGCGCAGGGCGCGTCTACGTTCCTCAAACGCCAGGTGCTACAACGGGGGAGACCCCCGCAACGCACTGGCTCCCCAACCTACGCTAGTTTTAGTTTTTAGCCTTAACTGAACCGTATTGGTTTATAAATAACCTCTAAATAATATAGTTGTATAAATAACTCTTCTCTAATTTTTCGTACGATCAAATACATTTATTTTGAAAATTTTTATTAATGTTGGTATCTAGTAGTAAAGTCCAGAATTAAATATTATTAAAGTCAAATATTAAGTTTGACAGGCTTTACTACTCGTGACAATTCTCAATCTTATCTGTCTTTGATTATTCAATCTTAGACTAGAAGGTTGACGATGGAAGTTTTGTTGATCAACTAACAAAACTAGCGTAATTGGGGAATCTCAACTTCAATATTTATGAATACAACACACCAAGATCAAAGCCAAAAAACTGCTCTGATTACTGGCGCATGTAGTGGAATTGGTTATCAGTTAGCGTGTCTTTTTGCTTCTGATAATTATAATCTTGTGTTAGTAGATAGGTGGGGAGAAAAACTAGCTGAAATAGCAGAAGAATTTCCCAAAAAATTTAGGATTGCAGTCAAATCTATCGTCAAAGACTTATCTACATCAACATCTCCAGAAGAAATTTTTAGCGAGGTGCGATGCTCAGGTATTCAAATTGATGTGCTAGTAAATAATGCTGGATTTGGTACTTATGGATTATTCCACGAAATTGATCTAATGACGGAATTGGAAATGATGCAAGTAAATGTGGTGTGTCTCACCCATTTAACAAAATTATTTCTGAAAGACATGGTTAAACAAGGCAGAGGTAAAATATTAAACGTATCCTCAACTGCTGCGTTTCAACCAGGGCCTTTAATGGCAGTTTATTTTGCTACCAAAGCTTATGTCTTATCATTTTCCGAAGCGATCGCCAACGAGTTAGAGGGTACGGGTGTCACCGTGACTGTTCTTTGTCCAGGCCCAACAGCATCTGCTTTTCATGAAAGAACAGGTATGGCAGACTCTAAACTAGTTAAGGGTAAAAAAATGATGGATGCCCAAACTGTAGCTCAACTAGGTTACAGTGGCTTATTAGCAAACAAAACCCTTGTGATTCCGGGTGTGAAAAATAAGCTATTAGTTGAAATCGTCAAACTTGCACCCAGAGAACAAGTCACCAGAATAGTCAGAAGTATGCAGGAAGTGAAGTAAATTACAAGTAATGAATTATGAATTATGAATTATGAATTATGCAAAAAATTCATAATTCATAATTTATATCTTGTTATTCTCCCGTAATTGAAAGTCCATCAACCCAAATTTTTGGACAAACCCCTCCAGGAGTCAACTCTAGTTCTTTTTCCACAAAAATAATTGACTTGAGAACTTGCAGAAAATCACCAGCAACAGTCGCTGATTCAATACTCGTTTTCACACCTTTGTTGACAATCCAACCATCAAAAGGCAGAGAAAACGAACCTTGTAAGGATTTTACACCTGCATGGAGAGCTTGTAAATTATCAATAAAAATTACATTTTCAGCAGTTTCCAAGCTTAATTCTTGTTCACCAGGTGCAGCAGCAAAAACATGATAAAAGTTAGGACTGACGGTGACTTTTGCACCAATGTTGGCATTTCCTGTGGGTTTAGCATTCATTCTTTTGGCAGTACCTGCACTATGTATAAAGCCAGCTAAAACACCATTTTCAATCAATGAAATTTGCCGAGTCGGAGTTCCTTCGCCGTCAAAAGTTTCTGCGCCAACATTAGCAGGATGCAAGGCGTCATCATACACAGAAAGCAAAGGAGAAGCTATTTGTTTGCCTAAATCATCAGGAGTAGATAAACTCTGTTTATCTAGGATATTTTGAGCATTAAACAAATTAGAAAAAGCGCCCAAAATACTTAAAAAAGCATCTGGTGAAAAAACCACCCTATACTTGCCAGACTTGACTTTTTCATAGTTCAAGTGGCTGATAGTCTTTTCTGTTGTTTCTTGAATGCAACCATTAATATCTAAACTTTCTAAACTGCGTTCAACTCTAAAAGCACCAGCACTGCGAGGTTTTTTACCTTCTTCATCTGTTTTGCTGTAGAGATAAATAGATGCTAAAGAGTGAGACTCTGTTCTGATAGCACCATCACTATTGAGATAGAATCTCTCAATATCTCTTTGGGCTAAATTGTTATAAGGTACTCCTTGAATTGCCGAATGAGCAGCCAAAACTTCTTTTTCAGCCGTCAACAAAGTTTCTATTAATTGAGAAACTGGTGCTTGTGGTGATTTTTCTTTTTGTTGAACGGCAATCTCAATAGTAGCTTCTGGACTAAAATCTGGCACATTTTCTTTGACACCAAAAAAACTAGCTTCATAAGCTGTTTTCAAAGCCAATTCTAATCCTTTGGGATCTACATCTGTGGTGCTGGTGACACCCATTGTATTTTCGTCATTCCAAACTCGAACAGTGACACCAGAGAGATTTGAAGCTTTAACTTGCTTAGGCTCACCTTGATCAACTTGTACACTGATTGCATCTGCACTTGAGCCATAGATATCGAATTTTTTGATGCCAATTTTATTTGCACTGTCTTTGGCGTGATTTGCAATTTCGCTGATGTTCGGCATAGTCAATTTTAGATTTTGGATTTGTGATTTTGGATTTGTAGAAAGTTTATTTAGCGTCCACCGACGGTAATTGAATCAACTTTGATGTGAGGTTGTCCAACTGTGGTGTAAATACTGCCACTGATGGAGCCACAAAAACCTGGTGCTAAAGATAAATCTTGGGAACACATGGAAATTTTATTCATAATTTCCTTGGCTTCACCAATTAAAATAGCTCCTTTTAGTGGCTTGGTGATTTTACCGTTTTCAATCAAATAAGCTTCGTCTACACCAAAGTTAAATTGACCTGTAGCACCAACGCTACCGCCACCCATTTTTTTACAGTAAATGCCTTTATCAACGGAGGCAAATAAATCTTCGGTTGTGTATTCTCCTGGTGCAATATAAGTGTTACGCATCCGGCTAGCAGCTGCAAAGGTAAAACCCTGGCGGCGTCCGCTACCTGTTCTGGGGTGTCCGGTGCGCCAGGAACCGGCTCGATCTGCTAAAAAGTTCTTGAGAATGCCTTTTTCTATTAATAGTGTTTTTTGGGCTGGCATACCTTCGTCATCCATCTCAATTGTACCGAAGGCTTGTTCGGTACGCCCTTCATCTAAAGCGGTTAGATTTTCGTGGGCAATTTTTTCACCTTTTTTATCAGCGAAGGGAGATGTTTTGCGTTCAATTTGGGTAGTTTCGAGCAAGTGTCCACAAGCTTCGTGGAAGATTACCCCACCAAAGTGATTAGCCATGATGATCGGATAAGTACCAGATTCTACGTAGTCTGCGTAGAGCATTTTTCCTGCGGATTCAGAGATATGTTCTGCGGATTCTTGATAATCCCAGGTTTTGAGGAAGTTCGGATCACTGGTGTTACCAGCACGTTCACCGATGGAAGCACGATTAGCACCATCTGCACACAGGAGATTAAATCCGACAGATTGGGTGAGGCGAATGTCACGAGCAAAAGTGCCATCGCTAGCAGCAACTAGGACTTCTTGCCAATCTCGGAAGTAGGTAGCACGGCGGGATTGGATATGATTAGCTTGACGCTGGAGTTGGGCTGTACCATCAAGGAGAATTTCTCCCATTTCCCGGATGGAACTACATAGAGATAACCAGCTATCTTTACCTCTTTTGGTGGCGTAGTCTCTGAGTAGTTCTAGGTTGATTTCGGGGATTAAAGCATTGGGAGCAGGTAGCTGCAATCCTAGAATAGAAAGCCCTTTTTCTAAAGCTGCTTTCAAGCCTGTAAAAGATAGGTCATTGGTGCTGACATAGCAGTCTGCATGTCCTTTAAATACTCTGACTCCTGCACCAGTGGCAAGACGTGGTGTAATGCTGGTGATGGTATCTTCTTCTGCAAGACAACTGATGTAATTAACACGCTCTAAGAAAAATTCAATAAAATCAGCGCCAGCAGCACGTCCTAGTCCCAAGAGGGTAGCTAGGGGAGCTTCCCAGGTTTCATCGAATCGTTCTGTAGTCGAGGTGTATTGCAGAGTGGGGAGTTGTTGGGACAGAAGTAGGGTATTTGTTAGCATGAATATTCTCTTAGTGCTGGCTGGTTCGGAGGTTTGACTATATATGCTGGTGTGTTGACTCTAACAGATGACTTTTGGAAATCATCTGTACTAGCTTCTTAAATAGTAGCTTGCCCAATTTAGTGGTTGTGTGCGATCGCACTAATTCCACTGATTTTTTATCTGCTTTCGGTTGGTGTCAGCGTTGTTTTCTGAGGTTTGGGTAGTAGGAGCGTTACAGAAGTTGATGAATTCTATTCACTGCACTGATGATCACAGAAGATGCTTTTTCGATTTCTTCTTGAGTCGTAAATTTGCCAATACCAATTCTCAACGCTCCCTCAATGATATTCTCCGCTAGATTCATCGCTTGTAAAACATGAGATGGTGCAACAACACCAGATGAACAAGCAGCACCACCAGAAATAGCTAACTGGTGGCGTACTCTGGCAATCATGGCACTATTGGGAATATCAGGAAGTGAAATATGTAAGTTACCTGATAAACGGTTGTTTAAGTCTCCATTCACCACTAAGTTAGGAATTTTAGCTAGCAGCAAGTTTTGTAGTTGATCTCGCAAAAGTGCGATCGCTTGTTCATCTGCTTTCATCTCTAATTGTCTTAATCGACAAGCTTCCCCCAAACCAACTATTCCGGGGACATTGAGCGTACCTGATCTGATTCCCTGTTGATGTCCACCACCGTAAATCATCGGTTCAAGTTCATAACTTTTTTTTACTACTAATGCACCAACGCCTTTGGGTGCATAAAATTTATGACCAGAAATCGCCAGATAGGTAATACCCCAGTCTTGAAAGTTGATGGGAATTTTACCGACTGCTTGGGAAGCATCACATAAAAAAGGGATATGATATGTTTGTGCGATCGCTCCAATTTTTTTGATTGGGTAAATTGTCCCGACTTCATTATTAGCAGCCATCACACAGATTAAGGAAGCGCCTTCTGAGCATACTTTTTCTAAATGCTCTAAATCAATATGTGCTTGTTGATTGACTTTTAACCAAATAATTTCCACCACTCTTTTTTTAGCTAATGCTTTGCAGGTATCTAAAACGGCTTTGTGTTCAACTGGGGAAACAATGATTTTGGCAGGAGTATTTTTTGGAGTAATATATCCTTGAATTGCTAAGTTAATACTTTCTGTTGCACCAGATGTAAAAATAATTTCTTTGACCGCAGCATTGATTAATTCAGCTATTTGTTGACGGGCTTGTTTAACTGCTTGGGCGGCTTGATTACCATAATCATGATCTACACTATTAGCATTACCAAAAGCAGTGGTCATATAGTACATAACTTTTTCAGCTACTCTGGTGTCAACGGGAGTAGTTGAATGGTAATCAAGGTAAATTATTTGTTCTTGTGTAGTCATTGCTTGTCAAGGTTTTACGCTTGGAATTCTGATTCACATGTAGAATATTGATGAGTGATCGCTTTCCGTTCGGATTTAGTATTTTGATAATCAATTGCCAAATTTATCTGGACGGACAATTAAATATTCATTGTTCGTAGTGAGCGATTTATCGCTCAAAACCAGGATGATAGGACTAAAGTCCTTACTACAAACTTTAATTTATTTACGCCTGCCACTTAAATTATTCATTCTCTAAAAACCTTCTGGCAACTCTCCCCCAATCAATGCGAGTATCTACAGCATTTTCTTTGCGTTTACCATCTAGTTCATCTTCATACCTTGCCCATGCCATTAGTAGTAGTTTCAACCCATCTAAAGAATTTATCAACCGAGAACGTAAAGTATTTAGATCGGCTTGATCTACATCCTCTTCTAAGATTTCTACTAAATTTTGATAGGCTGGGTGATTGGTATTTAATGTCACAATAATTGCTCCGCCTCTGGATTGAACGGTAAAGAATTCAGGAGTATCAATCGGAGCTTGTGCGAAGGTATATTTTAAACCATCTTCTACTGTAGTTGCTGCTAATAATTCTGCTTGGGCTTCAGTCACTCCCTCTTCTTTTAAAGTTTCTTTGATAACTTGTTTGCGTTCTTCTTTTGGTAATTTTTCATCTGCATCGCTTTTACCTGTATATCCTTGTGATTTACGTTCTTGAGTCACAGTTGTAGCTATTTTTTCCGATTTGTAAGGATCGTGTCCGTAGCGTTTTTCGGTGGTACGAGAGCCTTTTGTTTGAGCTTTGATTAAGCGACGAATCAGGCTTAGTTGACTATTAATTTTATGAGCAATTTCTAAAAGAGGAAGTTTTGGATCTTCGTCTTGGAGTAATTCTTCTTTAAGTTGAGCGACGGTTTTTCCTTCTTCTAATAAAGATTCAATGTCTAGTTGTAAAATTTCTCCAAAATTCCGGGCTGATTGTTTATTATTTGTGACTCCAAAAATATCATCAAGGGATGGTGGAAATTCAATTTCAATGCCCCACCAGCGTTCTGTAGGGTCGTAATTATTCACTAAGTTTTGGTCTAATTCTAATTCTCTCCCAGCACGCACAACAGAAACTCCTACGTTTTTGGCTGCATGTTGTCCGTGTGGCAAACTACCGGGATTTTTTCCGGGTTCGGCTTGACGGGCTTCTTCTTTGGCGTAGGAAAAACGCACTTTTACATCATGTTCTTGCTCTTTAAAATTAATCTTATAAGTCGCTTCATAAGATGTATCACCTTCCCAAGGGCGGAACATTGCTTGATGAGCAAAAGGTTCAGGACAGGAAGTTTTTTCTATTAAATAACCAGGGTCATTGGGTAAAGCATATTTTTCAAGAAAAATGTCATATAAAGCATCTAAATCAAATGCTATCATGCGGATTTTGACTTGACTGTTATTCAGAAATTTGCGATACATTCTTCCAATCACAAATTCCGAGTTATTAATAATGGCTTTGCCAGTTTGCCACATACAACGGTCGATTTTTGACCACACTACTAGTGTGCCACTGTCACCAAATTTCTGACCGATGTTTCTCCAAGTCATCGGAATTGGTTTTACAGCCGGTTCAGGTACTTCGGTCATTTGCCGATTTTTGATTTCATCTAAGTCAAGATAACTATGGAGTGCATTTTCTCTGCCATTTTGCCATGACCACACATCTACTCGTTGACATTGGGAAATAGAAGACGAGGGTAAACCCATACCAAAACGTCCGATTCCGGTATGTTGATTTTCTTCTAAATATGTACCATTGCCAAATTGCAGTGCTAAACGTAGAACATTCGCATCCATACCACAACCATTATCTAACACTGCGATTTGTTCAATGCGCGATCGCCTTCTTCCTTCTATCTGTTGTTTTCGTTCACCACACAGTAACTCAACTTGCGATGCACCGGCTTGAATGGCATTATCCATTAATTCGGCGATCGCATAGGCGGCGTTTTTATAACCGTTATCGCGCATTGCTTGGACGGCGAGGTGAGTAGGTACGATATCATGGGTGTTAGTATTCATGGGTTTTTCCTCCAAACGTCTTCCCAATTGTGAAAGGCTGATGCGACTGAACCAAAACCGGGGAGTTGACTATCGACAACGGTGACAATTTCGGCGGTAGCATTACCCCCTGCTTTGAGTCCGCGAATGGCGCGTCCTACCATTTGGCTGTAGAGGACAAGGGATTTGGTAGGACGGGCGATAACAGCTGCACTAGTTTTTGGTGCGTCGAATCCAGTGGTTAAAACGCCGTAGTTACATAAAATCTTGGTTTGGGGTTGATCGTCTTTAAAGCTTTGAATCAGTTTTTCTCGTTCTGATTTGGGAGTCTCACCTGTCACCGCATCAGCATTCAACCCCCGGAAACGCAAAATTCCGGCGATGAGTCTAGCGTGTTCAACGGAGGTATTAAAAACGATAATTCGTTGATGATGTTGGGCGAGTGCTTCTAGTTCCAGGATAATGCGGAGGTTGCGTTGTTCGTCTGCTGCTAACCGATTGAGGATATATTGGGGGATGTCTAATTCTGTATTAATCCGATTCAGGTCTTGGGGAGTTAGTTCTATACCCGTTTCATAAAATAAGGAACGATATTTAACTTGAGCGAGGTATTGTTGATCTACAAGATAATCAATCGGGTTGTCATAACCTGGGATTTCTAAAGTAACTTTCTGTTGGGCGAAGAATTTTGCTAGTTGTGCATCGGTGTTAATATCTGCCCAAGTCCTTCCGGGTGTAGCGGTTAAACCTAATAAGGCGGTTTTTTCGTAGGGGACAACCAAAGCATCTAATACGAGTTTATAGGTTTCGGCTACTGCTTGATGGGCTTCATCGATAATTACCAATGAACAACGCACACCCAATTGATTAATAAAGCGAATACTCTTTTTTGCAGCGCTGTAAACTTTGGCTAATCCTGCTACTACTAAGCCATCTTGAACTTGTTCTATATCTAAATCATGGCTACCCCAGAAACGGTAAGTGGTGGTGGGGCGATCGCCTAAACTGTCCCAGGCTTTTTGAAATTCTGTAACTGCTTGTTCACAAAGTTCTTCACTATATGCCAACCAAATTACTAAAGTGGGTTCATTGTTTCTTAGATGGTCTGTAATGATATTTATTGCAGTACGGGTTTTGCCTGCACCAGTGGGAAGATGAAGAAGGACACGACGAGGTTCTTTACTAAGATAGTTTTTTACTTGTTTAACTGCGTGGCGTTGGTGCGTAAATAAAGGATATTTGGGAGTATTTTCAATAATTGTATGGGTTTCAGTTGTATTTTGATTTCTAGGTGTAATAGGTATTTCAAAGAAGTTAAATAGATATTTTTTTGCTTCTGAAGCACCGCTTATTTTAACTTTCTTCAGTGCTTGATAAGGGTCTTGATTAGCAGGTGCTTCTAGTACAACAGCGAGGATTTTGGCTTGTTCTGGTGTAATTAAATCAAAGAGTAAATCTCGCTTTTCTTTAGATAGTAGTAGTTCTTCTGGCGTATGAAGAGTTAAAAGGATTTCTCTAAGTTTACTAGGATGAACTAAGTTAGGTTCTAGGAGTTTGAGCAATTGAAAATTTGCACTACCTAATAATTTTTGTAGTGTTTCTTCATTTCCTTTTGATAGTAAATCATTAAAATTCAACTATTACTCCGAAAAAATAAATAAAATCTAAGATAACCATTCATACATTCGTTCCCAAAGAATATCGCATATACGCTCTGTTCTTTTCTCTACAAAAGCTTTATCCCATTTACCTGTTGCTTCAATTTCTACAATTGGTTTAATATGATGAGCATGAGATGCTTCAGTTAACAGTTTGATAGTAGAATTATCCAAAATTACCCCATATTTTTCTGCTTCTTGTCTTAACTCGGCTAATTTGCCGGGATTTGATTCAGCTAAATGACGATAATAAATCCATTTCTCAATCCAGCTTTTATTACCAGCAGAACTATTAATTTTAGTTGGAAGTAAAGTTAAATTACCAATTTGCTCATAATCATCATTTTCATATAAAGCTTCGTCCCAAGTAGCGTCAGCTTGTAAATTTGGCTTCTGAGGTGCTACGTGTTCAATAGTTTTAAAATCAGGAGAAATCCATGTAGCAGGATCTAAGTATATTGGATATGAGCCAGATGTTCCAATTTTCATTAGACCTATACGATCAGGGTCTGGAATAGTATCATGAGAGGTGATAAAGAGAACAAATTTGGAAATTGCTTGAACTTTATTATATCCAAGGTAACGAGTTGCTTTTCTTTTCCAATCCGTGTTTATGCCTATTTCTTTTTCTATAAGAACATTTTTAAAATATGCTTTCAATACCTCTACAGAAAGTTCAGAATCTCCCTTTTGCCATGACATTTTCTCCCGAAGTAATTTTCTATATATTTCATCTAAGCCAGTATTTGGTAAAGCTGAACGCCAAAGCGTAAAAAATGCTGCGACTGCTTTACATACAGACACAAAATTAACATTAGCATTAATTTCTTCTCGTAAACAAAGGGAATAAAAACGGCTGAGGATAGTGTTAGCCATTGTATGTCCAGCATTTTGAAGATAAAGAACGCAAATAGCAGCTTGCTTTTTATCTTTATCATTTAGCTGTTCTGTTCTTGGAATAACAGGGTATTCATTAGGTTTAAATTTAATAACTTTTTCCCAGTAAGTAGCTAGGTTAGCCATCCGGTGAATAAATTCTTCTTTATCATTTATAGATGAACATTCATTATATTTTTTCGTTAGCCATTGTCTTTGAAAGCTGAACTGCCGAGATGGATCTTTTCCTCCATCATAAGTTAGACCGAATAAAGTTAAATAGTTGTTAGTAAGATTATTTTTGCTTGAGGCACTATCCAATGAACTAAATAGTTGATCTATTTTTCCAAAATGTTTTTCAGAAATTGAGCCTTTAAATTCACCGTTAGTCGATTTAACAAAATTAACAACTAATGGTTTAAAAGTTTCAATTGCTGTGAGTGGAGTTCCTGTTGCATTGAGAGATTGGAACATATCAAAAGCCCAATCTTCAGATTTCGGTTCAATTAATGTAAAACAACAACGTTGAAGCAAGTAATAACTAAATGCAAGTAGTTGTATAATAGAGCAAACTCTTCCTTCGATTCTAGATATTTTTTCTTGGCGATTTTCGACTATACTAACTAACTCTGGACGCTCATAACTCCATAGGTATTGTTGAGGAATTTTTTCTAAAATGCACCATGCAGTTGGAAAATATTCATTTTCTGTTTCTTGCTGATGACTTTTTTCTACCTTGTTTAGCCATGAATTCATTTGTTTAATATTTTTACCAACTAAAGAATTTTCAGGAATTTTTGGAAATTCTGATTGTTCTTCCGATATTTTACGTATAAATGAAGCCAAGAAAGATGAAACATCTGACTGATAATGATCATCATTCCCATCGAATGTCCATCCATCAATTGAACCACGAATAATAATTGGTTTTTGTTGCGGTAAACCTCTTTTTAAATCAACAGAAAATATTTCTAACAAAGTTGATTTATAACGATTTATTGCTTCTTTTAAACCATCATAAATATTATCTGATGGCAATCTTTTCTCTAAAATATATAATTTTTGATAAAGCAAACAACCAAGTAATGATATGGTTGATATTCTCTGTTGACCATCAATTACATTGAATATTTTCTCTGGTAATGCTCGATGGTCTTGCGGTTTAATATTAGTTCTTGCATCCTTTTCTAGTAATAGAATGATAGTACCTAAAAAACGGATTGCATTGTTATCTTGTTCAATTAAAGAATCAACGCCACGACAAATATCCTCCATTAATTGGTCTATATTTTCTTTTGTCCAACTATAATCTCGTTGGTATAAAGGGATATAAAATCCAACGCCTGGTCTTTGAAAAAAATCAGATACAGTCTCACTTGAGTTATCAAAAGCTTTAGATACATCAAACATAAAATTACAAAAAAAGTAATAATATAATTTACAATTCGCAAACTAAACAAGGTAAATCATTATCTTCTTGATCTAAAATTCCCTCTAATGCTTCAGCTAAAGTAAGTTTAGAAGCAGACTTCTTCTCTTTAGCCATTAACTTCTCATGTTGAGTAATAATTTCATCTTTGCGTTCTAGAAGTTGCAATAAGCTTTCCCCATCAGTCCAAGTATAGGTACGACCATCAGCATGATTAGATTCATACTCAACAGCCTTTTGAAATAAATCAGGATGTTCCTGCGCTAACATTACCCATTCATACTTACGTTGGAAGAAACAGAAGAAACACCCAGAACGACTGCGCCAGCGATAATAGTCAGGAAATCCAATTCCACTTTCTTCTAATAGCCGAATAATATCAGCTTTAACTAAACCCCTTTCCTTAAAGGGAAACACGGGTTTAATATTGGGTTTAGTGGAGATATAACCATCACGGTTTTCATCAGCACGAATACCAATGTAACTAATGGACTCATCATCCCCAACAAAATCTTCTAAAGGCTTAATTTTCATCTTCACCGTACACCAACGCATTTGGGGTGAAGGTAATAAACCATCATGAATTGCTAACCAATGGTCAAAGCCTCGTTTGTCACTGAGATAATGAATTTTAATTCCCAGACGTGCTTTGATACGGTCAAGATATTCGTAGGTTTCTGGTAATTCTTTATGGGTGTCACAAAAAAAATATTCCATCTCTGGAATTTCCTTATGCAGTAATACCGCTAAAGCTGTGCTATCCTTTCCCCCCGAAAGTCCCAATATGTGTCTAACTTTTTTCTCTGCCATGCTATTTTTAGTACTTTTTGGCAAGTATATTAATAATGCTAATATCTTAGCAAATTTGAAAAAGTAGTGTGTAGCGTTTTTAAACAAATATTAAAGATGCTTCGTAGAATTACTGATAATATTACAAAGGTGTAGCGCGATCGCACGGGGAATAGCCATCATAGGCGATCGCACCAACGTCTTAATAATTTAAATAACCAGAAAACTTCCAAATATTCAAATTGAATGACACGTTTTATTCATGACCAATTCGCTAAAGACTACCTCGAAGAATTATTAAAAGATTACGGAGAAGTCAAAGCATCAGAAAAAGTATCAGGAGAGATTAAAGAAATAGATGTTTTCTTCACTCCTGCCAAACAGCAAAACTCTAATTTACAAATACTGGGTTTGCTAGGAAGATTTGCAGAACATCCTGCCATCATCGAACCCTTCCGAAATCCCGCTTCTAGCGATGAAATTTGCGACTGTATTCTAAAATTATTAGAAGTCAAAGCTTTATTGCGACGAGAAGCCAAAGCCAATAAAACCAAACTTCAGGACTTAGAAATTCCCAAGTTGTGGGTTCTGACTCCAACAATATCCGAAACTAGATTGTCTAGCTTTGGAACTCTGCAAAAAGCAGATTGGTTATCAGGAGTACATTTTCTCCCAGAAGCCTTGCGGACAGCAATTGTAGCGATACATCAACTACCGCAAACACCGGAAACATTGTGGTTAAGGCTTTTAGGTAGGGGAGGTGTACAATCACAAGCGATTATCGAATTGCAAGCGTTACCATTAAATCATCCATACCAAAAAGCAACCCTCGAATTAGTTTACAACTTGCGCGAAAATTTGAGAGTAAATCAAGAATTAGAAGCAGATGATCGGGAGTTAATTATGCGATTAGAACCACTTTATCAAAGAGACAGAGAACTAGCTAAACAAGAGGGAAGACAAGAAGAAGGACAAGACTTAATACTGCGTTTACTCAATCGGCGTATTGGGGAAATTAATCAATCATCAATCGAGCGAATTAAAGGATTATCGATTGAACAATTAGAAAATTTAGGAGAAGCATTACTAGACTTTTCTAATGTTGCTGACTTAGAAAATTGGTTAAATCAACAACAAAGATAAAAAGTCTAGGGAGTTGGTGCGATTATCTCGGCGATGAGGCGATCGCACCAACTCTTGATAATTTAAAACGACACATGATCTGTATCTAATACCCAAAGGCTCATACAGTACCATTTATATCCCAATACGGTTCAGTTAAGAAGAAATGTAGGTTGGGTTGAGTGCAAGCGAAACCCAACAAAGCCTTGATAATGTTGGGTTACTCTGCGAGAAGCCGCGCAGGGCGCGTCTACGTTCCTCAAACGCCAGGTGCTACAACTC
>NZ_JBHFLM010000167.1:0-97418 GCF_041928655.1 Pelatocladus sp. BLCC-F211
CTGGTACAGCGAAGCACGGGATTAATCGTGCTGCCAACTCGGAGATTGTCAAACTTGATGGCATCGAGCCACCAAGTTTGACCTGCTATCCCTCCCCGACCTCAGCGAAGCAGGTCGGGGTATCCCGCAGAAAAAGATGAACAGTTATCGTTGTTATGAGGAATTGGGGATCGGGGATCGGGGATTAGGGATCGGAGATCGGGGATTGGGGACAAGGGAGAATTATCAGTTATCAGTTATCAAATTAAACTGTTAACTGCTCCCTGCTCCCTGCTCCCTGCTCCCTGCTCCCTGCTCCCCAATCCCTAATCCCCAATCCTTAATCCCTAATCCCTAATCCCCAATCCCTAATCCCTAATCCCCAATCCCTAATCCCTAATCCCCAATCCCTAATCCCTAATCCCCGATCCCCAATGATGAGATTATTTGTGATTTTGTTGAGTCTGCTGCTGATGTTTGGCTGGAGTGAAGCAGTCATCGCCCAACCTCAAAGACCAAACTTCACGCCAGAAGAAATACAAAAATGGGATAACTTAGCAAAATCAGCTTTTGTCGCGACAAGTAAAGGGGATTTTGCTAAGGCTGAACAGTACTGGACAAAAATTATTGAAAGGTTCCCAGATAATGCAGCGATTTGGAGTAACCGGGGAAACTCTAGAGTAAGTCAGAACAAATTGCAAGAGGCACTAGCAGATTTTAACAAAGCTATAGAACTTGCTCCTGATGTGACAGATCCATATTTAAACCGTGGTACAGCCCTTGAAGCTTTGGGGAGATGGGAAGAAGCGATCGCAGACTACAATCATATCCTAGAAGTTGATCCCAACGATGCGATGGCTTACAACAATCGTGGTACAGCTAAAGCAGGTTTGGGTGAATGGGAAGAAGCAATTGCTGATTACCAAAAGTCAATGGCAATATCACCAAATTTAGTCATTGCTCGTGGTAACTATGCCTTGGTTTTGTATGAAACTGGTCAAATAGACCAAGCCATCCGAGAAATGAAAAATATAGTCCGCAAATACCCCAATTTTGCTGACACACGTGCTGCACTCACCGCCGCCCTTTGGGTAAAAGGACAAAAAGGAGAGGCGGAAAGTAACTGGGTAGCAGCCTACGGACTTGACACCCGATATAAAGATATCAACTGGGTGAAAAATATCCGTCGCTGGCCTCCCAGTATGGTAGTCGCCTTAGAGAAGTTTTTGAAACTCCAATGATGGGGAAGGGGGACAAGGAGGACAAGGGAGACAAGGGAGAATAACTAATGACAAATGACCAATGACCATTGACCAATGACCATTGACTAATGATTTACTTTCCCATTTGGACGCTGAATAATTGTTTCCATTACGCGACGTTTATTTTTTGGATCAACTCCTACTAGGCGCACATACTCGCCAGTGTATTCCGCTAGGCAAGATTCGATAGTGGAGATAGCATCAGACTCAGCATCGATTTTACCAACAGCGCAATTTTGCCACGAACCTGTACGGAAACGGCGCTCATCTACGTGTTCAATGCCAATTTTGTAACCTTGTGATAGTAGTTCACGTATTTGTCCTTGGGTTTCTAGAGTGAGATGAGTATTATTAGAGTGTGATTTCTGATAGCCGTTATCATGATTGCTAAAAGGTTGATTAGCTTGTGTGGGTGCAGCAGCAGGTTGGGATAGATTTCGAGTATACAAACCGCGATTATATTCTGTAACTAACTGCGAATTCTGAACACGTTGTTGTTCTCCCACTATGAAGTTACCCATCTCAATTAAATGAGACAGACTAAAATTAGGTTTTTTAAATTGAGGTGGCCCTTCTAAACTGTTGACTACCCGCATCGAGACGCTTTCAATTCCAATGTCATGAATAAACTTGCGGATTTGTTCGTCATAAATACGCGATCGCAAAGCACTAAAAAAGTCGATAGACTGATTCAAGAAAGTATCAACAAGTTGTTCTATTTCCCGTTGCGAAAGTCCATCTTCACTAAAAATTCCACCAACAATTCCTATTTTGTCATCTCGGTCTGGTTCCCAATAAAATTTCTCCATCCGACCATCACGAATTAGTGGCGCGTACAGAGTAGAGAAATCATTTCCTGTAACAATAATTGGTACACGATGTAATGGTGTAGCATCATAGCTACCAGGCAACTGCACATCAGTAGGGTTATCGGCAATATTCATCAGTGTGGCGTTCACCAATTGGGTGTTTACTGTATACTGCGTACCCTCATCAAAACGTCCAGCACCCGCGTCTAAATCATTAATCATAATCACGCACATTTTACCGCGCACCTTGATTAATTCTGCGGTTTCCCGATAGCGTAGACGAATTAGCCGTGCTGGATCTCCTGCATCTGGACTTTCTAATTCTCCGCCCGAAATGTGAGTTACTTCTACACCCATTTTTTCAAAAACTAACTCACATTGAAAAGATTTACCTTCACCTTTACGTCCATGAATACCTAAAATCAAAGGTACTCTAACACCAGGAATATCAAGAAAGTTTTTGGTGATGTGAACAGCAAGTTTGTCTAAAAAGCCGGGAGGAATGTAGTAACTCATAAACCTTGGGGATAGATAAAATATCTGAAAATGATGTTAATTTTTTTGTGACTATCTGTCACTATTCTTCAGAGATAGATAAGTTTATTTTTATGATTATTTGTGATTAAAATGGCTTAATTAACTTCAAATTATCCATTTGTGAAATGTTAAATTAATTGTAGAACCAGAAAACACTGCGACAACAAAAGCTAAGGAGATATAGCGGTTCTCGACCTAGTGAGGTACGTTTTCAAAGCTATTAACTTTATTAAGAAGGATTGGGGTATACCTCAGTTGCTTAGGAAACGCTATAATCACTTCTGCTCAACAACAGATAGAGAATCAAGTTACTCAACGAGAACTCATACAATTGATAGAAACAATCATAGTCTATAAATTTCCCCGCCTGAGCCGGGAGGAGATAGAGAAAATGTTGGGACTAGGTGAATTAAAGCAAACACGGGTATATCAGGAAGCTTTTGAGGAAGGTAAGCAAGAGGGTAAACAAGAGGGTAAGCAAGAGGCTAAGTTAGAAACAATACCTCAGTTACTAACACTAGGATTGAGTGTAGAACAAATAGCTAAGGCATTAGATATAGATGTTCAACTTGTTCAGAAGGTAGCCACTGAGAAAACAACTAACAACTAACAACCCAAGACTTTTCAGTAAATAAGAGAGGTAGAGTAATCTACCTCTCTAGTTGAGGGAATATATTAATTAATCAGAGCTTACCAGCTTTAGTATCTGCTGCTACTGGGCTTGTGAACGATAAAGCTGAGAACTTGGCACTGTTTGATGTTGTCAAAGCCAACAACACGGATGAAGCAGTTGCCATATTGAGAACGACAAGCTTGTACTTCGCTCAACACGTCTTGAGTACTTTTAGCGCTGAACAAAGGCAGTTTCCACAATGTCCAGTAGTATACAGTAGGCTCAGAAGATTCGTTGAACTCGATCGCTGGAATGTAGCCTTGATTTAGAATGTACTGGATCTGCTTGGCGATTTGAGCATCGGTGAGGGGAGGTAGATAAGAAAGGGTTTCGTAACGACGCTCTTTTGGTAGAGTTTGCATAGCTAAATGATAATTATTGCGGTTGACAATTAGTTGTTCAGTGATCAGTTAGAGACGCGATGAATCGCGTCTGTACAATTATTCAGTTCATGATAATTACTGTTCACTGTTTTGATCTGAAGTTGCTTGCTGTTCTGATTCGGCACTGGGGTTTGATTGGTTTAACTGCGTTATCCGCTCAAGATGCTGGCGGCGGTGTTCCATATTGGCTTGTAGAATACCAGCACGAACCATTTCCGGCAAGAATTCGGTGACTTCCTCCGCTATGTGTTCTCTGACTGTCATGATCCGCAATGCTAAATCCGGCTTTTCTCGGAAAAGTTCTTCAATGTAAGCCTCTCCGTCCTGGATTTTGTCTTGTGCAGAAAATTTGTGCAGCCAATATGCCAAGGGAGGATTGGTTTCACTGAGTTGAGCCAACACCGTCCTAACTGCCTGATAAGTCAGGTAGCTTTGCAGCGTCTTGGCTGTGTCCTTCGCAATTTGTTTCAGATTCATGCTTGACCCCAGCCCCTAATTAAGTCAAAAGTCAAAAGTCAAAAGTCAAAAGTTAAGAAGAATTTTCTTTTATCTTTCAACTTTTAACTTTTTACTTGACGTCAGACTGTATCCATGGCCTCGAACTCGAACTTGATTTCTTTCCACAGTTCGCAAGCAGCAGCCAACTCAGGAGACCACTTAGCAGCTTCACGGATAACGTCGTTACCTTCGCGAGCCAAGTTGCGACCTTCGTTACGAGCTTGAATACAAGCTTCCAAAGCAACACGGTTTGCGGTTGCACCAGGAGCGTTACCCCAGGGGTGGCCGAGTGTACCACCACCGAATTGCAGTACGGAATCATCACCAAAGATTTCTACCAATGCTGGCATGTGCCATACGTGGATACCACCAGAAGCAACAGCCATTACACCAGGCATAGAAGCCCAATCTTGGGTGAAGTAAATACCGCGAGACTTGTCTTGCTCAACATAGTTTTCGCGCAGCAGGTCAACGAAGCCCATGGTAATACCGCGCTCACCCTCTAGCTTACCGACCACCGTACCAGTGTGAATATGGTCTCCACCAGACATCCGCAGAGTCTTAGCCAAAACGCGGAAGTGGATACCGTGGTTCTTTTGACGGTCAATTACCGCGTGCATCGCTCGGTGGATGTGGAGCAATATACCGTTGTCGCGACACCATTTAGCCAAAGTTGTGTTGGCGGTGAAACCTGCGGTCAAGTAGTCATGCATGATGATAGGCATTTTAAGTTCTTTAGCGAACTCAGCCCGTTTCATCATTTCTTCGCAGGTAGGAGCGGTAACGTTCAGGTAGTGACCTTTGATTTCGCCTGTTTCTGCTTGGGCTTTGTGAATTGCATCAGCTACAAACAGGAAGCGATCGCGCCAACGTTGGAAAGGCTGGGAGTTGATATTTTCGTCGTCTTTGGTGAAGTCCAAACCACCGCGCAAGCACTCGTAGACTGCACGTCCGTAGTTCTTCGCAGACAAACCGAGTTTGGGCTTAATGGTACAACCCAACAAAGGACGACCGTATTTGTTTAATTTGTCACGCTCAACTTGGATACCGTGGGGAGGGCCTTGGAAAGTCTTGAGGTAAGCAACTGGAATCCGCAAGTCTTCCAGACGCAGCGCTCGTAAAGCTTTGAAACCGAATACGTTACCTACTATTGAGGTCAACATGTTGGTTACAGAACCTTCCTCAAACAAGTCTAGAGGATAAGCTACGTAAGCAATGTACTGATTGTCCTCACCAGCAACGGGTTCGATATCATAACAACGACCTTTGTAGCGATCTAGGTCGGTCAGCAAGTCAGTCCATACGGTAGTCCAAGTACCAGTGGAAGACTCAGCCGCTACAGCAGCACCTGCTTCTTCAGGGGGAACTCCGGGTTGGGGAGTCATCCGGAATGCGGCCAGAATATCTGTATCTTTAGGTGTGTAATCTGGGGTGTAGTAAGTCAGTCTGTAATCTTTAACCCCGGCTTGATACCCAGATTTTGTCTGAGTCTTCGTTTGAGCGTAAGACATAATTCCCTTCCAAGAAGTCACTCTTTCTACTTACAAACCACGCCGCGTGCAACTCCCTCTAAACCTTGGCTGTTTCCCCCAAACAAAAAAAGATTCGGAACATCTTCTGTTTTTGGGTTGTCTTTGACTAAGGTTAGTGGTTTTCTGACTTAGGAGATTTGCTGGAAACTCTCATAAGTCTGGACTGGAGCATTCACCCCTAAGAATTGTGGGGAAATTTTCTCACCAGTGTACTTGCGTTGTAGGCACGCACTATTGTACGGTGTTATGTTCCCCTTTTTCCAGGAATAAAATTTTATTTACCTCGCTGTTGCTCGCACTCCCCTAAACTTGTTCTTGATTTAAGGGAGTGGTGAACTCAAGACTTCATTGCACACCACGTAATTTGTAACTTGTTTCACAATATATCAAGAATGTAATAAGTTATCCTTTGGAACTTTTTAACTTTTATATTTGAATTTCTTATTAAAGAATAATTTCAACATTATGTTACAGATACTTTACATAATGTCATGATCGGTTATATAAAGCAATTTCAAAACTCTCAGTAGTACTTACCCACTAGCGATCGCTCATAACTCATACAAAGTTGCTAAAGATAATATTGTTACATTTTGTTATATTTAGAGACTGTGCGATCGCATCAACTTGGAAAAAGTTTGTGTAAATGACGAACACCGATAAACCATCTGGGTGTATTAATGTGTAAAAAGTATTAATGTAATTTATTTAACAAATACCCTACATATATCCTCACAATTTCCTCAAATTCTTGACGTATAACTAAACCTAGAGACAAGTTTTAGGTTCAAAATCAAGAACAATCACACTGCAACTATTATCCCAAGCAAGATAAATAAGCATTTCAAAAATAATAGCTTTGTGAACTGAGGGATATTAATCATATGTTGGCACAATGGCATAATTTTAAAAGTGGTAAATGGATGAAAGAAATCAATGTACGTGACTTCATCCAGAAAAACTATACACCTTACACAGGCGATGAATCTTTTTTAACAGATGCAACTGAACGCACTCAAGAACTTTGGCGTCAAGTTAAAGATTTAATGGCGATTGAGCGAGAAAAAGGTATTTTAGATACTGATACTGAAGTTGTTTCGACCATTACTTCCCATCATCCGGGTTATATCAACCGCGAACTCGAACAAATTATTGGGTTACAAACTGACAAACCCCTCAAACGGGCAATTATGCCGTTTGGTGGGATTCGTGTCGTCAAAGACTCATTGGAAGCATACGGTTATCACTTAAGTCCGCAAACCGCAGAGATATTTACCAAGTATCGCAAAACCCACAATGATGGTGTATTTGATGCTTATACTCGCGAAATGCGCTTGGCACGGCATTCTGGAATTATAACAGGATTACCAGATGCTTATGGACGTGGACGCATTATCGGCGATTATCGGCGTGTGCCATTATACGGTGTTGATAGTCTGATTGAAGATAAGAAAGCCCAGCTGGAATCTTTGGATGTAGACGTGATCGATGAAGATACAATTCGTCTGCGAGAAGAAATTTCTGATCAAATCAAAGCGCTGTTTGAACTCAAAGAAATGGCTGCTAGCTATGGTTGTGATATTAGTCACCCAGCCGCAAACGCCAAAGAAGCTGTACAGTGGCTTTATTTTGCCTACTTAGGGGCGGTAAAAGAACAAAATGGGGCGGCGATGTCGATTGGCAGAATTTCAACGTTCCTTGATATTTACTTTGAACGGGATTTGCGACAAGACTTAATTACAGAAGCGCAATTGCAAGAAATCATTGACCATTTTGTGATGAAATTGCGGATGGTACGTTTCTTGCGAACTCCTGATTATAACCAGTTGTTTTCTGGTGATCCTACCTGGGTGACAGAATGCATTGGCGGAATTGGGGAAGACGGTAGACCGTTAGTAACGAAAACTAGCTTCCGCATGTTACATACACTGTATAATTTGGGGCCAGCACCAGAGCCAAATTTAACGGTGTTGTGGTCAGAACGCTTACCAGATCACTTTAAACGCTATTGTACTAAAGTTTCGATTGACACTAGTTCAATTCAGTACGAAAACGATGATCTGATGCGTTTATACTGGGGTGATGATTATGCGATCGCCTGCTGTGTTTCAGCGATGCGAATTGGTAAACAAATGCAGTTTTTTGGCGCACGAGTTAACCTAGCTAAATGTCTGCTATACGCGATCAATGGCGGTAAAGATGAAAAATCCGGCGAACAAATCGCACCAGAAACAGCACCGATTACCTCAGAATATCTAGACTACAAGGAGGTATGGAGAAAATTTGAAGGGATGATGGCGTGGTTGGCAAAAACCTACATTAATACCCTCAACGTCATCCATTATATGCATGATAAATACTGTTACGAACGCTTAGAAATGGCATTGCACGATCGCGATGTTTTCCGTACCATGGCTTGTGGGATTGCAGGGTTGTCAGTGGTTACAGATGCTTTGTCTGCAATTAAATATGCCAAAGTCAAAGTATTGCGGAATGAAGCCGGATTAGCAGTAGATTACCAAATTCAAGGAGATTTCCCGAAATACGGCAATAATGACGATCAAGTTGATGAGATTGCGGTGCATTTAGTTACCAGGTTCATGAAAGAACTCCGCAAACACAAGACTTACCGTAATGCCGTACCTACACAATCAGTATTAACAATTACTTCTAACGTTGTGTATGGGAAGAAAACAGGAAACACACCCGACGGTAGAAAAGCCGGAGAACCTTTTGCACCAGGTGCAAACCCCATGCATGGACGGGATACTAAAGGTGCAGTTGCATCCCTTGCATCGGTTGCGAAATTACCTTACGAATACTCTCAGGATGGCATTTCTAATACCTTTTCAATCGTACCATCAGCGCTAGGTAAAGTTGAAGCTGACAGAATTAACAACCTCGTGGGAATGCTGGATGGATACTTCCATGATGGTGGACACCATATCAATGTCAACGTCATGAATCGAGAGATGCTGATGGATGCGATGGATCATTCTGAGTTATATCCACAGTTAACAATACGGGTGTCGGGTTACGCGGTGAATTTTATTAAATTGACAAGGGAACAGCAGCTTGATGTGATTAAGCGGACGTTCCATGAAAGGTTTTAGGTGAATATGGGGCGAGTAGAAATCCTCACCCATTCATGTTCCTGAAAGTATTTCATGAAATCTGCAATTACTTTTGCTACAAACGCGATCTTTGTAATAGACATAGGCGTGAAAATGAATGTAGAGACGTAGCAGTGCTACGTCTCTACAAGGTTTCTGGATAACGCATATTTAATTTCTAGAGATGTCTAATGAATACGTGAACTTTAAAACTCATTCATAAATCTTTCAAAATTAGAGATTATATTTGCCTCGAAATAAGATTACCAATTTTATCATTATCCATTTCAATTCCACGGCGCTGCAAGTAAGGACGCAAATTTATTTGAATAAATAAATCCTTTAATTCTGCCACAATTTCTTGTGGAGGATTTCCTGATAAAGCAGTTACAATTAGACGTTCTGCTGTTTGAAACTCCTCACATTCAATAGCAAGAGAAGCCGCACTGCGATGTAATACAGAACGAGTCGGTTCAGCATCAATTTGATTTGCAATTAGTGCTGCTGCTTGAGTTTCTTTCTCAAAAGCTTGTCGAGTCAGTTGATTAGATTGTTCTAAATTCCCTTGAAGTTTAGCTAAAAAAGCTGCTTCAGCTAAATCCATTGCTTGATTGTGTAACTCTTTAATTTGATTCATTTTTTCACAATCACAGATAAGGGTTTACTAAATTCCACCACAATTATGTAAGCAAGATATTCACCATCAGAAGGTTTTGTTTGCTCTATTTTCTGTTTTACTCTAGCTCTAATACGACTATCATCACCTTTACGTATACCTGAAACTTCTAGTCTTACTTTATTTTGAAATGGAAGTTCACTATCTTTATTTTCACTACCTAACCAGTAATCAAAACCTGTTCCTTTACGGGAACGCTCAATAACTGTTAAATCAGTCAATTGCTTAATAATTAAAAAAGCAACACCATAAGCGGCTTGTTCTGTTGTAAACTCCTGATCATTCCAGCACCGCAACATTTGCTCAGTTACTGGTTCCCAGTAAAGCTTAAATTTAGCCTTAAAGTCTCCATTTATCGACAGTTCTACACCTTGTGAATGACTTTGGTCTTCTAAGCATACAGCACAGGCTTCTGCTAAAGCTGCTCCAAAGGATGGAGTGATAGCAGGTAATCCTTCTCCTAGTTTAGCTAATAGTAGTTCCTGGGGTTTTTCCAAAGTTAATTAACTGAATACTTCTAAAATAGGTTTAATTTTAATCTGTTTTGTTGATTTTTCGAGTCACTGTAGCGCCAACGCACTCCTAATCATCGATTTCCAACTCACAAAATCCTCACATTCTTTATCTATTTTTAAACTTAGAGATTGTATGCCCTAACTCGACTTTAGGAACCTTTACCATGATTCCTCGCAGCCATATTCGCAATATTGGTATTTCCGCCCACATTGATGCTGGGAAAACCACTATTTCTGAGCGAATTTTGTACTATACCGGCAAAATCCACAAGATGGAAGAGGTTGGTGGGGATGGTGATGGCGCGACGATGGATTACATGGAATTAGAACGGGAAAAAGGGATTACAATCACTTCCGCAGCAATCACCTGTTTTTGGAACGACACCCAAATTAATTTAATTGATACACCTGGACATGTGGATTTTACGATAGAGGTAGAGCGTTCTCTACGGGTGTTAGATGGGGCTATTATGGTATTGTGTGGTGTGGCTGGCGTGCAATCCCAGTCAATCACAGTAGATAGACAAATGAAGCGCTATCATGTGCCACGTATCGCTTTTATCAACAAATTAGATAGGATAGGTGCGAATCCTTTCCGTGTAGTTGATGCAATGCGAGAAAAACTTGGTTTAAACCCTGTGGTACTGCAATTACCTATTGGTTTAGAAGATAAATTTGAGGGTGTAATCGATTTAATCGAGATGAACGCCAATTACTTTACAGGAGAAAATGGCGAAAACTGGGATAGAAAATCGATTCCTGAAGATTTGCAACCACAAGCACAAATAGCACGGGATAAACTGCTTGATCAAATATCCATCCATTCAGAACCAATGATGACAAAGTTGCTGGCGGGTGAAGAAGTACCCAAGCAAATGATTTGGGATACGATTCGTCAGGGAACTCTGAGTCTGGAATTTACACCTGTGTTGATGGGTTCGGCGTTCAAAAATAAAGGTGTGCAAAATTTACTCGATGCGATCGCATTATATCTACCTTCTCCCCTCGAACGAGGTGCCATCGCAGCAACAGATGTCTCCACCGACAAACAAGTACAAGTTCATCCCGATCCACAAGCATCAGTGGTAGCATTAGTATTTAAACTGATTGAAGATGAATTTGGTCAACTAACTTACGCCCGCCTTTATTCTGGCACACTCAAGCAAGGCGATCGCCTTTACAATAGCCGCACCAAAAAACAAGTCCGCATCAACCGACTCGTCAGGATAGAAGTTGATCAGCGACAAGAATTAACCTCTGCTGAAGCTGGCGAAATAATTGGGTTAATGGGGGTTGAGTGTGCATCAGGCGATACCTTGTGTTCTTTGGGTACAAATCTTTCCCTAGAAGGAATATTTGTACCAGAACCCGTAATGGCGATCGCGATCACGCCCAAAAGCCAAGAAGATATAGATCGTATAGCCAAAGCCTTGCACCGTTTTGTGCGCGAAGATCCGACCTTACACGTCAGTACAGATCCAGATTCTCATCAAACTTTAATGTCAGGAATGGGTGAGTTACATCTGCAAATTTACTTAGAACGGATGAAACGCGAATACCACGCCGAAGTTTATGTGAGTCCGCCTGCGGTAGCTTACCGAGAAACCATCAACCAGTCTGCAACTTTTGACTACACCCTCAAAAAACAAACTGGCGGTGCTGGACAATACGCCCATGTCAGAGGACGCTTAGAACCTTGTACAGAACCTTTTATCTTTGAAAACCGAGTTGTTGGTGGTGCAATCCCCGCCCAGTATATTAGCGCTTGCGAACAAGGATGTATCGATGCTCTGAAAACAGGATGGCTAAAAGGATATCCAATTATGGGAGTCAAAGTAATATTAGAAGGCGGTTCGCACCATCCGATTGATTCCTCAGAAATCGCCTTTCGTTTTGCAGCAAGACTTGGGTTTGAAGAAGCTTTTGCGAAAGCCAACCCAACTATTTTAGAACCAATGATGTTCCTGGAAGTAGAAACCCCAAGCCAGTTTGTAGGAAGAATTCAGGGTAGATTATTATCGCGACGGGCTTTGTTGCTCGGTTCCCAGACACGAGACAACGATGTAGTCATTCAAGCAGAAGTCCCCTTAGCAGAGATGTTTGGTTATTCTACAGAATTGCGATCGCTTTCTCAAGGAATGGCTACTTTCTCGATGGAATTTGCCGAATATCGACAAGTATAGGAATCGGGGATCGGGGAATATGGGGACAAGGGGGATAAGGGAGATAAGGGAGATAAGGGAGACAAAGGGGATTAACTTTGCAGCAACCCATGATCATCTGTGTACCTTACAGAAACTGCTTGCGTGTATGTGCTTTTTCATCCTCCAAGTTTCCTCACAACTTCCTCAAACTATTTGCCTATAACTGCAATTGAGGTTAAACAAAAGCTTTGATAGGCGAATATGATGCTCAATCAAACATCTCACACTTGTGTTGGCGTAAACAATCAGTCTGTGTCACAGCCAATTACTTCTGGTTTCATCCACTCAGTGGAAACCTGCGGTACTGTTGATGGCCCTGGTATTCGCTTTATCATTTTTACAACCGGATGTCCACTGCGTTGTCTGTACTGCTGCAATCCCGATTGTCGCTACTTAGAAAATGGTAAGCAAGCCAGTGTTGATGAACTAATCGCAGAAATTCAGAAGTATACATCTTATATGAAAGCTTCTGGTGGTGGGGTCACGATTAGTGGTGGAGAACCTTTATACCAACCTGATTTTGTCAGAGAAATCTTTCGACGCTGTCAGGAATTGGGTATGCATACAGCATTAGATACTTCTGGTTTTTGTGAGTTGGAAGTTGCAAAAACTGTGTTGGAGTATGTAGATTTAGTGCTACTTGATATCAAATCATTTGATCCGGCTACATATAAACAAGTCACAAGTGTTGATATTGAACCAACTTTGAATCTGGCTAAATACTTGAGTGAGATTAATAAGCCAACTTGGATTCGCTTTGTCTTAGTTCCTGGTTTAACTGATGATCCGCAGAATATTCAAGGATTAGCTGATTTTATTGCCACACTTAAGAATGTAGAAAAAGTGGAAGTTTTGCCATTTCACAAAATGGGTGAATATAAGTGGCAACAATTAGGTTTTGAATACTTATTGCAGAATACCCCAACTCCGTCTGCTGAACAAGTGCAACAAGCTTTAGATATTTTTAGAAGTAGAGGAGTTTTAGCGATCGCTTGAACACTTATATTGTCGGTAATGGGTAATTGTTAATAGATAATAACGCACTACTCATGATTATTTTGGTGCGTGACGCTAGCGCTAACACACTCTATCGAATCAAAAAATTGTATTTTATTTAATCCGCATTCCTGAGATTTTTCTGACACAGTTGAATTATTGCTAGAGTAAAAATTATGCAGATTACTAATATTCAAGAATTGGAAGCATTAATTGAAAGAGTGAAGATAGCACAGGAAAAATATGCTAGCTATTCACAAGATCAAGTTGATTTTATCTTTAAGCAGGCAGCCTTAGCAGCTAATGCGGAACGCATTTATTTGGCGAAGCTTGCTGTTGCTGAAACAGGTATGGGGATTGTGGAAGATAAGGTGATTAAAAATCACTTTGCTTCGGAATATATTTACAATAAATATAAGCACGAAAAAACTTGTGGTGTAATTGAAGAAGATAAATCTTTTGGCATTCAAAAGATTGCTGAACCTGTGGGTATTTTGGCAGGTATTGTACCTGTTACTAATCCGACTTCTACTACTGTTTTTAAAGCTTTAATTACTCTGAAAACCCGTAATGGGATTATTTTTTCTCCCCATCCGAAAGCTAAAAAATCTACAATTGCAGCCGCTCAAACAGTCTTAACAGCAGCGATCGCAGCAGGAGCGCCAGCAGATATTATTGGTTGGATTGATGAACCGGCAGTAGAACTTTCTCAAGCTTTGATGCAGCATCGAGAAATTCAGTTAATTTTGGCAACTGGCGGGCCGGGAATGGTACGTGCTGCTTATTCATCGGGACATCCTTCCTTGGGTGTGGGTGCGGGAAATACTCCCGCAATCATCGACGCCACGGCAGATATTCAAACTGCTGTCAGTTCAATTTTGCTAAGTAAAACTTTCGACAACGGCATGATTTGTGCTTCTGAACAATCAGTGATTGTTATTGATGAGATTTACGAACAAGTAAAACAAGAATTTATTTGTCGTGGGGCGTACTTTCTCACTAACCAAGAAAAACACAAACTCGGCAATTTGATTTTGAAACAAGGACATTTAAACCCGGCAATTGTGGGACAATCAGTTGAGAAACTAGCAAAAATTGCTAGGATTGAACTTAAACGCGAGATTAGTGGCTGTAATACAGATAATTATTGTCCTTTGCCTAGCAGTTATAAAGTTTTAATTGCCGAAGTAGAAATGATTGGTCCGGCTGAACCTTTTGCTTACGAAAAGCTATCTCCAATCCTAGCAATGTACCGGGCGCATAACTTCCATGAAGCAGTCACAAAAGCAGATCAATTAATTGAGTTTGGTGGACCAGGACATACGGCGGTACTGTATACTAATCTAGCCAATTTGGATGAGATTACTTATTTTAAAAATACCGTCAAAACAGGCAGAGTTCTGATTAACACGCCTTCATCCCAAGGGGCAATCGGTGACTTATATAACTTTAAACTTGACCCCTCGTTGACTTTGGGTTGTGGTACTTGGGGTGGTAATACGATTTCTGATAACGTTGCACCCCATCACCTATTAAATATCAAAACTGTGTCGGAACGCCGAGAAAATATGTTGTGGTTCCGCGTTCCTCCAAAAGTTTACTTTAAATATGGCTGTTTGCCTGTAGCTTTAAGTGATTTAGCCGGAAAAAAACGTGCGTTTATTGTGACTGACAAACCCTTATTTGAGTTGGGAATAATTGACAAAGTCACGCAAATTTTGGATAAAATTGGTGTTAAATACGATATCTTTCATGATGTCGAACCTGATCCGACTCTCTCAAATGTTAATCAAGGGTTAGCTTTATTACGTAGTTATCAACCAGATGTGATTATTGCGATTGGTGGTGGTTCACCGATGGATGCAGCAAAAGTCATGTGGTTGATGTACGAACATCCCGATGTCGAATTTGCAGGATTGGCTACACGGTTTATGGATATCCGCAAGCGGGTATACGAATTACCTACCTTGGGAAAAAAAGCAATTATGGTAGCAATTCCCACAACTTCGGGTACAGGTTCAGAAGTGACACCTTTTGCAGTTGTTACCGATGATCAAGCAGGAGTGAAATACCCGTTAGCAGATTACGCTTTAACGCCGAATATGGCAATTGTAGATCCAGAGTTAGTATTAAATATGCCGAAAAAATTGACGGCATACGGTGGTATTGATGCGCTAACTCATGCATTAGAAGCCTATGTATCGGTAATGGCGACAGATTTTACCGATGGTTTAGCACTGCAAGCGATCGCTCTACTGTTTACATATTTACCACGAGCGTACAAAAATGGTGCTAGTGATCCCGAAGCGCGGGAAAAAGTACACTACGCAGCAACTATCGCTGGGATGGCTTTTGCAAATGCATTCTTAGGTGTATGTCACTCAATGGCACATCAACTTGGTGCAACCTTCCACATACCCCACGGTTTAGCAAATGCACTGATGATTTCCCACGTCATCCGTTACAATGCCACAGATATTCCCTTTAAACAAGCAATCTTCCCGCAATATAAGTATCCGAACGCCAAAGCACGTTACGCCCAAATCGCAGATTATTTAAGATTGGGTGGCGATACACAGGATGAAAAAATAGAAAGATTGGTGGAAGCAGTAGAAAATCTCAAACATCAACTTGATATTCCTCACACCATCCAAGCAGCTTTGGGAGATGAAGATCAAGAATTTTACGCCAAAGTTGAACAAATGGCAGATCAAGCATTTGATGACCAATGCACAGGTGCTAATCCTCGCTATCCACTCATCAATGATTTGAAAGAATTGTATATCCTAGCTTACCGGGGTTGTCGCACCGATGCCGCACTTTATCATGAAGTGAATGGGGAACGGGGATCAGGAATCAGGGAGCAGAGAGTAGGGAGCAGGGAGTAGGGAGACAAAGGAGAAAAACTAATCCCCAATCCCCAATCCCCAATCCCCAATCCCCAATTCCCAATCCCCAATCCCCAATCCCCAATTCCCAATCCCCAATCCCCAATCCCCTATCCCCAATCAATCCCAAAAGAACCATGCAAACAAATTCCACACTAACTTCAGACCGCACTTATGATATTCTCCGATCCGAATATCAACCTTTAGACGCGATATTTGCGCCGAAAACGATCGCTGTAATTGGTGCTACTGATCGTGATCGCAGTGTGGGACGAACTGTACTTTGGAATCTGATCAGTCATCCTTTTGGGGGAACGGTTTTTCCTGTCAATCCGAACCGTAGCAGTGTACTTGGGATTAAAACCTATCCTAATATTGCCGCAGTTCCAGAGCCTATTGATTTAGCGATCGTGATTACACCTGCTGCTACTGTTCCAGGGATTATTGGTGAATGTGCAGAGGTGGGAGTTAAAGGTGCGATCGTGCTTTCGGCTGGATTCAAAGAAACAGGTGCAGATGGCGCCAAGCTAGAACAGCAAGTTTTAGAACAACTGCATCACAGCAAAACGCGGTTGATTGGGCCTAATTGTTTGGGTGTGATGAATCCTCACACGGGCTTAAATGCTACCTTTGCTAATAGCATGGCATTTCCGGGGAAGGTGGGATTTATTAGTCAAAGTGGGGCGCTGTGTACGGCAATTTTAGATTGGAGTTTTCGAGAAAACGTCGGTTTTAGTGCCTTTATTTCCATCGGTTCCATGCTGGATGTGGGTTGGGGTGATTTGATTTATTACCTTGGTGATGACCCGCACACAGAAAGTATTGTAATCTACATGGAATCGATTGGTGATGCGCGATCGTTTCTCTCCGCAGCACGGGAAGTTGCCCTCACTAAGCCGATTATTGTGATCAAAGCTGGACGTACAGAAGCCGCAGCCAAAGCCGCAGCGTCTCATACAGGGGCTTTAGCGGGAAGTGATGCGGTGTTTGATGCTGCGTTACGACGTTGTGGAGTATTGCGAGTAAACAGTATTTCTGAGTTATTCGATATGGCAGAGGTGTTAGCAAAACAACCTCGTCCTCAAGGTCGCCGACTGACTGTGATTACCAACGCTGGCGGTCCTGGAGTACTGGCGACCGATGCACTCATTACTGGCGGGGGTGAGTTAGCAGAATTATCTGCCGCAACTCATGCAGCCTTAGATCAAATATTACCAGCCAATGGCAATCATCACAACCCTATCGATCTATTAGGTGATGCTGATCCGACCCGCTATGCCCAAGCTTTAGAAATTACTGCCAAAGACCCCAATAGTGATGGTTTGCTGGTAATTTTAACACCACAGGCAATGACCAACCCTACCCAAACCGCCCACTTGCTCAAACCTTACGCCAAAATTGGTAAACCCATCCTGGCTAGTTGGATGGGAGATACAGATATAGAAGCAGGGGCAGAAATTCTCAATCAAGCTTCGATTCCCACTTTCCCTTTTCCCGATACTGCCGCCCGTGTTTTTAACTACATGTGGCGTTATAGTTACAACTTGCGGGGACTGTATGAAACACCTGTGCTGACTGAAAATCAAGATGTAGCGAATGAGCGAGTGATTGTTGAAACCATCATTCAAAAAGCACGAATAGCTGGTAGAACTTTACTAACTGAGGTGGAATCAAAACAAGTTCTAGCAGCATACGGTATTCCTACGGTGGAAACAAAAGTAGCAACTAGTACAAATGAGGCTGTGCGGCTAGCGGATAAAATTGGCTATCCGGTTGTATTAAAGGTATTTTCGGAAACCATCACCCATAAAACTGACGTGGATGGTGTGCATTTAAATTTACATGATGCGGAAGCAGTCCGTCAGGCTTATGCAGCAATTGCAACTTCCGTGAAAGAGAAAGTCGGGGAAAGTCACTTTACTGGCGTTACTGTGCAGCCGATGATTGATTTAAAAAATAGTTATGAACTGATTTTGGGTAGCAGTATTGATCCCCAGTTTGGCCCTGTTCTACTTTTCGGTACTGGCGGACAGTTGGTAGAAATATTTCAGGATCGGGCTTTGGGGCTTCCGCCGCTAAATACGACATTAGCGCGGCGAATGATGGAACAAACCCGAATTTACAAAGCACTACAGGGAGTCAGGGGTAGAAAAGCTGTAGATTTAGAAGCATTAGAACAACTTTTGGTACATTTTAGCCAACTTGTAGTTGAACAACGCTGGATTAAAGAAATTGATATAAATCCTTTATTGGTACAAGCAATTACTCAAAATTCTTTTATTGCCCTTGATGCACGGATTGTGCTACACGATTTAGATGTCAAAGAGGCAGATTTACCAAAACCTGCTATTCGTCCTTACCCCACACAATACGTTTCGTCTTGGACAATGAAAAACGGGATGGAAATCACAATTCGCCCGATTCGTCCAGAAGACGAACCATTAATGATTCAGTTTCACAAAACCTTATCGGAAGAAAGCGTTTATTTTCGTTATTTTCACCTGATCAAACTCAGTCAGCGTATCGCCCATGAGAGACTCACACGCCTTTGCTTTATCGATTATGACCAAGAAATGGCTTTAGTTGCTGACTATCACAATCCCCAAACCGGACAACATGAACTTTTAGCGATCGCAAGATTAAGTAAAATCCACGGTACACAAGGTGCTGAGTTTGCGATGCTAGTCAGTGATAATTTTCAATGTCAAGGTTTAGGAACCGAATTACTCAAAAGACTACTTCAGGTAGGACGCAGCGAACACTTAAATTACATTAGTGCAGAAATCCTTGCTGACAATTCCGGTATGCAGCGAGTTTGCGAGAAACTAGGTTTTCGCCTTGATCCAACCCCCGATCCTTCAGTTATTAAAGCAGAAGTAAATTTCTGAAGGAGTCAATTGTCAATTGTCATTAGTCATTGGTCATTGATTTCCCTCTTCCCCGATCCCCTTTCCCCGATACCCTTTCCCCAATCCCCAATCCCCAAACTCAGCAATCAAGAATGATGTGGGATGCACTACACTTAATTAAGAAAGACCACTGTAATTTCTTTAGTTGTCAGGTGCAAACCTTTTTTGCCACTCTATTGAACAAAAATATATTCTGTAGGCAAGAATCACACAAAGTAGCTGAACTATTATAAAAAAAGTTTCAAGGAGATTAACCAACCTCAAAAACCTTAACAAGAGGATGATCTTCTCCTGCTGTCCATAAACACGCTCAAGTTATAAGATCCTTGTGCAATCTCAAAAACCCGAAAAACTTGATTTTAATAGCGAATATCCCTGTCCCTGTCGTCGTCGGGGACGGTTAATTCCGATTACGCTTACAGAAGCGTTTGGGTGCGATCGCTGTCAACAAATCTTTGTAGTTGAAGATAATGGTTATGTGCTGGAACAGCTTTCTACTACCTATCCCTATAAACGCGCTTGGCGCTGGACAGGTTCTACCTGGCAAGTCGTCCATCCGCGTTTAGGAGAAAGCTATCTACCAGTAGCACTTGGCATTATTTTCGTGCTAGTGATTATATGGTTGCCATTAGCGCTACGATTGGCCAGTGGTTCTAGTATAATCGCTTGGGCAATGGTAGCAGTACTTTTGGCAATTCTACCCGCACTGATGGTCTGGCTTACTTACAGACGTTGATTCAATGACAGTGGATGCTTTTGATCACAGCCCCGAAACAATCGCCAGCACTAAGCGTGCCTACGCTGCTTCTTTAAAGTTAGGAATTACCAAAGGGATAGATCGCAGTCGCGCCGTCTTGGCTATGGCAGAGGCGATCAAACGTTCTTTTGACGATATTCTAGAAGCTAATACTTTGGATTTAGAAGCTAGTCGGGAAATGGCTATACCAGATTTAATTTTGGACTGGCTAAAGCTAACCCCAAGACGTCTGGAAGCAGCTGTAGATATTTTGCAACGACTAGGAGAACTATCTGATCCACTGCGGCGAGTGCGTAGTGCTGACTATCAACTCGAAGATTCCCAGACTTACACACAGCTAACGCCTTTAGGAGTGATCGCGTTTATTTATGAAGCGTTTCCAGAATTAGCAGCGATCGCAGCAGGTTTATGTATCAAAACAGGTAATTGTTTGATCCTTAAAGGTGGTACAGAAGCTAGTCACTCGAACGCGGCGATCGCTGAGGCTTTACAAGCTGGAATTGCTGATGCTGGTTTATCGTCTGGCTGTATAGAATTAATCCAAACTGAACACGGTGCTTCCATCCGTGATTTGGTCAGCCAAGACCAGTATTTAAATTTAGTCATTCCCTACGGGCGTTCTAGCTTAGTACAGCAGGTGGTACGGCAATCTACAGCACCAGTACTGAAGTCAACAATGGGTAATTGTTACCTGTATTGGTCACTCAATGGCAGCTTGGAAATGGTACGTTGGATAATTGTTGATAGCCACTGTAGCCAACCTGATCCGGTGAATGCGATCGAAAAAGTTTTGATTCATCGGCAAGCTATGCCATCTTCTTTAATTACTCTGTGGAACAGCTTACAAGAGAAAGGCTTTGAAATTAAAGGAGATCCAGAATTAGTAGAAGCTTTTCCCCAGTTACAACTAGCCAAAGATGGAGAATGGGAAAGCGCTTATTTAACTAAAACCATTGCTTTTAAATTAGTGGATAGCTTAGAGGGAGCGATCACTTGGATTAATCAGTACAGCAGTGGTCACGCCGACTGTATTGTTACAGAATCTTACCAAGAAAGCCGACAATTTGCCTTGGGAGTCAACAGCGCCTCCAGTTACATCAATTCTTCTCCCCGCTTTACCCGTAACCCTGCACGGGGAGATGGCGTATTTCTTGGTATGTCCAACCAGAAAGGTCATCGACGTGGCTTTATCAGCCTAGAAAGCCTAACTACGGTCAAACATATCGTGCAGGGAAATGGACGGTTCTAATAGTTGAAAATAGGGAACAGTTATCAGTTATTCAGTTAACTGTTAACTGATAACTGATTCATGCCCTTACACCCTTACACCCTTAGCTTTCTGGTAATCCTGCATAGATAAATATCCACTCTCTGGATCATAAAGATGACACTGGTCTGTTATCTGCTTGATTAAAGACACAGAGAATCGGGATTTACTCAGATAATTTCCCCAATTTTCTTCTAGGCTACGATGAGCTAACCGTAAATTATAAGAAGGAATCGCTGTAGAAATGTGGTGGGGAACGTGGACATTGATATCATGGCAGAGAAATTCGATCCAACGAGGATAATCGCAGTGAACAGTACCAGATAGCTGTGCTATGGCGGCGTTCCAGTTTGCTGCTTCTACAAAAGGAATATATGGAGCAGTATGGTGAACCAAGGTAAAGGTACTCATCCAAAAATGGAAAACCAACCAAGGGATAAACCAAAATTTGATAAATCCCCAAATACCGAGATTAACAATGATCAAAGGGAAAGCGATCGCTGCAAATAGCACTACTACAGCAATGGATAGCTTGATTTTTGATTGATCCTTAGCACGGAATTTCGTCCAATTAAAGTGCAGGTTTGCCCAATGCAGGATTGAACCGATCCACCATAAACGGTTCCGCATGAAACCCTCAAAACCCCACTGTAATAATTTTCCCCAGCCTTCATATACATGTGGTCTGATTGGATGCCAAGCATTGTCTTCTTCTAGCTTATTAGTATGAGCATGATGATAATTATGCTTAATTCGCCAACTGTGAAACGGATAAACTAACGGCATCATCATCAAATGTCCCACCAAATCGTTTACCCAACGGCGTTTAGCAAACGAACGATGACCACAATCATGAGCTATAACAAAAAAACCTGTCAAAGCAGTGCCGATAAAAATCCAGACTGGAGGTAAGAGAAACCAAGGAGCAATGGTTAGGCAGAAATAGCCCAAGCCAACCATCAATACATTGATCACAAGTCTTGTCCAAGCTTTGCGCCGATTCTGCAAGAAACATTCCCGTGGCAGGCTTTTAATAATATCTTTCAGCTTGAAGTCAGCTTGATTAATGCTATCTGATGGCTTGAGGATGTTGATTGTTGATGTTGTCATGAATTAGTAAATACCAAAACACTTCACATTCAAGTGACTCAAAAATGAACTTGCTGTGAAGTTTTGTAACATTAGCGTTCTGGATTATATCAAGCTAACGTGTCTGAATGCACATGCCTGCCAACTATTTTTCTGGATTTAAAATTTTGAAAACCCCACTCATTCTTAGGCTACAAGCCAGTAAATGAGGGGGGTTAAAAATCGCACACAGCGTTAGTTCTATTATCAATAATTGATGACTTTAATCATCTCATGACTATTTATCAGCCAACTTGACATTCGTGGCAAGGCCAAGGACTTGTAGCAGTTTGACTGTCATCCAAGTCATGTCAATTTCCCACCATTGCAGTCCGTGACGAGCCGAATACTGAAAAGCGTGGTGGTTATTGTGCCAACCTTCACCGTAAGTTAATAAGGCAACCCACCAACAATTTGTTGAGCGATCGCCTGATTCATAAGTACGATAACCAAATTTATGGGTCGCACTATTGACAAACCAGGTGCAATGCCATACAAAAACTAAGCGAACAAAAACTCCCCAGATCACAAAAGGCCAGCCACCTAGCAAAAACAGTACTACACCTAGAGCTACTTGGAGCCAAATTAAATTGTTTTGGAAAAACTGATAAACTGGGTCATCGCCAATATCTTTCGTAAAGCGAGGTACTTCTGGCTGAAGTGGTGAATGAAAAAACATCCAACCCATGTGACTCCACCAGAAGCCTTTGTTGGAATCATGGGGATCTAACTCCTTATCTGAGTATAAATGATGCATTCGATGCATACCGACCCATTCTATTGGGCCTCCTTCGCAGGAAAGGGTTCCGCACAAAACAAGGAAGTATTCTAGCCACTTGGGGGTTTGAAAACTACGGTGGGTGACGAGGCGGTGATAGCCCAGAGTAATACCTAAGCCACCTGTTACCCAATGGAGAAACAAGCACACACCAACTGCTTTCCAGCTAAAGAAAGCGGGAAACAGAGCAAGCAACGCAGCAGCGTGCACAACAGTCAAGAATGTAATGTGTACTAAATGGCTTCGGGATTTTGTTGATGTAGCAATTGTCATGCAGTAACCTGAATAGGAATTGTTCAGCCTAGTCTGCGCGATCCTTAAATCCGCATATTATGTTTTTTTGTGAATGAGGAACTAATGAACAGCTTAGAACAGCTGCGGCAAGCAGAACAGGCACTGTTACAGATTTTTTCTGGAATTGACGCTCAGGTCAAGAGAAACCTTTACAGAGTGTTAAGTGCTTTTCGTCATCATCGAGTCGGCGCTCACCATTTTGCAGGTGTCACAGGATACGGTCATGATGACTTAGGGCGAGAAACTTTAGACAAGGTGTTTGCCGAAGTTATGGGCGCAGAGGCAGCTATTGTGCGAGTTCAGTTTGTCTCTGGTACTCACGCGATCGCTTGTGCCTTATTTGGTGTCCTCCGTCCTGGTGATGAAATACTCTCGGTTGCTGGCGCTCCTTACGACACATTAGAAGAAGTAATAGGTTTACGGGGTCATGGTCAAGGCTCCCTTATAGAGTTTGGCATTCGCTATCGCCAATTGGATCTTACCCCAGAAGGAAGTGTGGATTGGCAAGCTTTAAGTCGAGCGGTGGAGGATAAAACTAGTCTAGTCCTAATTCAGCGCTCTTGTGGCTATTCTTGGCGACCGAGTCTGTCAATTGCTGATATTGAAAAAATAATTAATTTAGTCAAGCAGCAAAATCCGAACACGATTTGTTTTGTTGATAATTGCTACGGCGAATTTATCGAAGTCAGTGAACCTACGCACGTTGGTGCTGATTTAATGGCGGGTTCCTTGATCAAAAATCCCGGTGGAACTATTGTCACAGCAGGTGGTTATGTCGCCGGTCGTGCTGATTTGGTAGAAGCGGCTGCCTGTCGCCTAACTGCCCCTGGTATCGGTAGTTACGGCGGTGCGACCTTTGATCAAAATCGTCTGCTCTTCCAAGGCTTATTTCTTGCACCCCAGATGGTAGGAGAAGCCATGAAAGGTACGCACTTGACAGGTTATGTTTTTGACAAGCTTGGTTATCCAGTTAATCCCGCACCTCTTGCACCTCGGCGTGATGTGATCCAGGCAATTAAACTCGGTTCCGCCGAGAAGCTAATTGCCTTTTGTAAAGCGATACAACAAAATTCACCCATCGGTTCTTATCTAGACCCCATTCCTGATCAAATGCCAGGTTACGAAAGCAAAGTCGTCATGGCTGGCGGGACATTTATTGAGGGTAGCACATTAGAGTTCTCAGCTGATGGGCCATTACGAGAACCGTATGTAGTGTACTGCCAAGGGGGGACACATTGGACTCATGTGGCGATCGCTCTTGAAGCCGCAATTGAGGCGATAGGATCAGCAAGCTAAGTCAATTGAGAATCCCACCCCTTCAAAGAGTGGGAGAATGTCAAAATAAAGTAAGAAATTATATTTGTTGTAAGGAAAAGTATGTCTATTGCCACAATTACTAGTAAAGGTCAAACAACTATCCCCAAGGAAATTCGCGAGAAACTGAACTTACGTCCAGGCGATCGCATTAGTTTCTTTATTGAAGCTGACGGTAGAGTATATATTCAACCATTGAATGTTCAAGTTGAAGACTTATCTGGTATTCTGCACAAGCCAGGAAGAAAGGCTGTGTCTGTTGAACAGATGAATGAAGCAATTGAACAGTGTGGTGGTAGCTTGTGAGCAAGGGGCTGGATACAAATGTTATTGTTCGTTATCTTGTACGGGATGATTTGGAACAATGGAAACTAGCGGATGAATATATTAAACAGGTTAAGGCAAGCGGTGAAACTTGTTTTATCAACAATATTGTTTTGTGTGAACTTGTCTGGGTACTGAAAACTTCTTACAAACTTAGTCGTATTGAAATTACCGAAGTGATCGAGAAAATACTGAAAGCAGATGCTTTTGATTTTGAAAACAGAGAAGCTGCTTTGTGGTCATTACAGCAGATGAAAAAAGGAAAAGCAGATTTCTCTGATTATCTAATTGGAAAGTTAAACGAACAAGCTGGATGCAGTGAAACCGTTACATTTGATGCAAAGTTGCAAGGAACTGAGGGAATTCGTTTACTTTAACCTTAATCACGTTAATCTCATCGACGAGGCTCAAAGACTCGTTAATGAGTATAAAAGACTCGACGACGGAGATCAAAGGCTCGACGACGGAGATCAAAGACTCGTTAATGAGTATAAAAGACTCGATGCCGAGGCTCAAATACTCAACAACGAAGCTCAAATACTCATCGAAAAAGCCTTAATCGCACCCTTCAGCCTTCACCCTTCCCCTTTCCCCATCCTTTTAACGGCACGCCTCATTCGACACATCAGGATGGCTAGCAAAATAATCTCTCAGCCAATCGCACCCCCGCACCAGCAGTTCATCTAAACCCTCAACCGGACGCAACTGCACAGTATTATCTACAACAACCGCTATTAACTTACCATCTGGGCTGAATACTCCATTTTTACCTTGATATTCAGCCAACTGCTGCCAATCATCCCCTACCTGAGTCCATAAGCGAATATTATCGTCACCTGATGCAGTAGCAACAGTTTTGCCATCAGGGCTAAACACCACGTTGTTGACCTCACTATTATGTTTGAGGGTAGCAATTGGTTTGCCTTGGAGATTCCACAACTTGGCTGTGCCGTCACTTGATGCAGTCGCCACAGTCTTGCTATTAGAGCTAAACACCACGTTGATTACCGCACCGTTATGCTTGAGGGTGGCAATTTGTTTGCCTTGGAGATTCCACAACTTGGCTGTGCCGTCACTTGATGCAGTCGCAACAGTGTTGCCATCGGGGCTAAACACCACGTTGTAGATCTCGCCATTATACTTGAGGGTGGCAACTTCTTTGCCTTGGAGATTCCACAACTTGGCTGTGTTGTCCACTAATGCAGTCGTGGCAATAGTCTTGCCATCGGGGCTAAACACCACGTTGTTGACCCAACTATTATGGTTGAGGGTGGCAATTAGTTTGCCTTGAAGATTCCACAACTTGGCTGTCTTGTCACTTGATGCAGTCGCAACAGTCTTGCCATCGGGGCTAAACACCACGTTGTTGACAGAATCGTTATGCTTGAAGGTGGCAATTAGTTTGCCTTGGAGATTCCACAACTTGGCTGTCTTGTCATCTGATGCAGTGGCAACAGTCTTGCCATCGGGGCTAAACACCACGTTGTTGACCGCACCGTTATGTTTGAAGGTGGCAATTTCTTGACCTTGAAGACTCCACAACTTGGCTGTCTTGTCACTTGATGCAGTCGCAACAGTCTTGCCATCGGGGCTAAACACCACGTTGTTGACCGCACTGTTATGTTTGAAGGTGGCAATTTCTTGACCTTGAAGACTCCACAACTTGGCTGTCTTGTCACTTGATGCAGTGGCAATAGTCTTGCCATCGGGGCTAAACACCACGTTGTTGACCCAACTATTATGGTTGAAGGTGGCAATTAGTTTGCCTTGGAGATTCCATAACTTGGCTGTGTTGTCATTTGATGCAGTGGCAATAGTTTTGCCATCGGGGCTAAACACCACTTTGTTGACCGCACTGTTATGCCTCAATTGATTTTTCTCGCTGATATTTTCGAGAGTAGTTTGCAAAGCTAACAGAGGGCTAACAGTTGGATATTTCGTAAATGAGCCATTATCTTTGACTATTTGTTTTAGCTCTTTTACAGACTGTGTTGCCTCGACTAAATTATCAATACTAATAAACTCAGACAATCGGAACAAACGCGCAGATGATTGTTCCAACCGTGTAACAGTTTGCGCTGTTCTAAATTGTTGCCAACCAAATCCAGCCAATGCTAAAGAAATAACTGCCGCAGTTGTAGTCCCAAATAAAATCCGCCTCGCCTTCTTTTGAGCATTTGCTAATACCTGATTTGCTTCTCTTTCCGTCTCTAAAGCCTTTTCCGCCTGTTGTCGCGCCTGTGCCAAAAGCTGATTTGCTTCCTGTTCTGCTACCAAAGCGTGTTGGACTTCTCGTTTATCAAATTCCTGACTCGCAGATAAATACTGATAATCTACACTGCTCAAACTTTTGCCAGTCGCCCACTGTAAAGCCTCTTGCAAAGCTTGTCCCCGCAATAAACGCGATTCATCTTCACACTCTGAAGCCATCCAAGCATTAATTTCACTCGCATAAGGGCGGAGTTTTGCTAATTGTTGCTCACACCATTGTTGATTAAATACCTCTGCATAAATGCGGTTATAAATTAACAGTTTGCCACCACGTTTTACAGCCAATCCTGTTAACCGCAACTCTGTTTGCTCCGGGCTATTATCACTTGCAACCTCTCCCTGTTGCAAAATCTGTTGAGCCAAAGCCAATAATTGCCCAGTCCGCTGTTCACTACTCCGCAACAGCCTATCTCGAATTGTCCGCAAATGCTCCGGCTCATCATGCATTTCCCAATTTTCAACAATCCGCTGACGCACCAAACGTCCCACAAAAATAGAAACTTCCCCCTCCTCCCCGCGTCTCCCCACATTCCCAGACGCGATGAATCGCGTCTCTACATTACTTCCCTCACTCCCCACCTGCGCTACCAACTTACAAACTTTCTGTGTCAAAAACGGCTGTCCACTAGTCCACTCCAACACAGCTTGCATTAATGCTTGTGGATCACCAACAGATGTAAGTCCTCTTGCTAATGGCTGCGCTTCTTCAAGTTGAAATCCCGTTAAATCAATTGCTCTACCAATATTAAATGGTGTCCTTCGCTTATCCCCAATTAAATCGGAAGGTGTACAAACTCCAATTAATGCAAACGTCAAACGGTTGTATGCTGGTTGGTCAGCACGACGGTTGTAACAATCGCGAATCACAGCAAAAAAATCATCTAAATTGAATTGAATGCTGAGAATACTATCTATTTCATCAATAAAAATAATAATTTTGTCAGTAATTCTCTGAAGTAAAACCGTTTCGAGAAACTTGCTTAACTTCTGCACTGGTGAAAGCAAATTATGCTCGAACCACCAATTTTCTAAATCAAAATCATGGTAGAGTCCAAAAGTCCCAATTAAACTATCAATCACCCCGGCGTACCATTGTTCCGGCGTGATATCTGCCGTCCCAATCGCTGTAATATCAATAGCAGCACATGCAATTTCCTCTTGTTGCAATCGCCGCATCACCTGCACCCGCAAGCTAGATTTACCCATTTGTCGAGAGTTGAGTACATAACAAAACTCCCCCGCTTGCAAAGCTTCGTAGAGTTCAGCGTCAGCTTTACGGGTGACATAGGTTGGCGCATCTTCGGGAAGACTACCTCCAACTTGATACTGATACAGCGTCATAGAAGCAAGAGTGTGAGGGTATGAGGGAATAAGGGTGTGAATTTCTAATTTTTCCCCTACACTACCAATAAAAAGCGATTTTAGACATTCTTCCAGTATTTATTTATCTTCACAAATGACTAATGATTATTGTACAAACGCGATTAATCGCCTATTGTAAAGACGCGATTAATCGCGTCTCTACTAATAACAAATGACCAATGACACCCAATAGATTACGGTTTGCTGAAAATTTACCCAAAAATTTGAGTTACCCCCCATAATGAGGTTGAAGAAAGCAATCCGCAATTAATTAACGGTGTCTCCGTGATTGGAATTGTTATTGTTTCTCACAGTAAACGGCTAGCAGAAGGCGTGCGAGAACTGGCGGTACAGATGGTTCAAGATCATGTTCCCATCGCCGTTGCAGCAGGAATTGACGATCCCGCAAATCCTTTAGGTACAGATGCGATACAGGTTTATGAGGCGATCGCATCTGTATATAGTGATGATGGTGTGTTGGTACTGATGGATCTCGGTAGCGCCTTGATGAGTGCAGAAATGGCGTTAGAGTTCCTCCCCAGCGAACAACAACAGCAAGTACATTTGTGTGCAGCGCCTCTAGTTGAAGGTGCGATCGCCGCAGTAGTTGCAGCAGCAGCCGGTAATCACATCCAACAGGTAATCGCAGAAGCACAGGGAGCATTAGTAGCAAAAGCAACTCAGTTAGGTTTGGATGATAGTCATTTGTCATTGGTCATTCGTGAAGAACCAATGATTAATGACACGCCACACACACACGAAATCACGCTGAGAGTCAGTAATAGATTTGGATTACACGCCCGCCCCGCAGCTCAATTTGTAGGGTGTGCTGCCCGATTCCAATCCCAAATTAAAGTCAAAAATGCTACTAAAGCTAGCGAATTTGTCCGCGCTGACAGTATCAACCAAGTAGCAATGTTAGGAGTACGTCAAGGAGACGAAATTGTCATAACTGCTACTGGTACTGACGCAGAAGCAGCATTAGCCGCATTACAAACATTATTCACCACCAACTTCGGCGAAGACAACACTCCTCCCCACACTCCCAGACGCGATGAATCGCGTCTCTACATTACTCCCCACACTCTCTCCTCCCTCCAAGGTATTCCCGCCTCTAGTGGAGTGGCGATCGCACCTTGTTTTCGCTATCGAAAAACGCCTATCAGCTCGAACCAAACAACTTCTTTAGAAAAAATACAGCATTATCACGTAGAAAATCCCAATGATGAGTGGCAACGTTTACAATCAGCATTGCACACTGCCCAACAAGAAATTCAAACTTTGCTGTCACACTCCTCGATTCAAATTGGTGATGCGGAAGCTGCTATTTTTGATGCCCATTTATTATTTTTAGAAGATCCAACTTTGTTAGAAACAGCACAGCAGCACATTTTGAGCCAGCACCTCAATGCAGAAGCTGTTTGGCAAGAAGTGATTAATGAGGTAGCAAATAACTATCGCCATCTTGATGATCCCTATTTACAAGAACGCATCGCCGATGTTGTTGATGTGGGAGAGCGAGTATTACGGGTATTATCGGGAACTCCGATGATGATCGTGGATGTATCCCAACCAGCGATTTTAGTTGCGGCTGATCTGACTCCCTCAGATACAGCTAGCTTAGATCCGACAAGAGTTTTGGGCATTTGTATCACAGGTGGTAGCGCCACATCCCACACAGCCATCCTGGCTCGGTCTTTGGGTATTCCAGCAATTGTCGGCTTACCACTAGAAATATTACAGCTAACCGATGGTACACAGTTAGCTATTGATGGAGAGATGGGTAGAGTCTGGGTACGGCCAGAAGCAGATACTCTGGTAGCACTTCAAGCCAAGCGAGATACACAACACGCAACTCAGCAACAAATAAGAAGTATTACCCACCAACCTTGCATGACTCGCGATCGCCACCGAATTAATGTGTTCGCTAATGTCAACAGTGTCCATGATACACAACAAGCAGTGAGTTTTGGTGCAGAAGGTGTCGGGCTACTCCGCACGGAGTTTCTTTATCTGAATCGTGCAACTGCTCCTACTGAAGAACAGCAACTAGAAGTTTATCAGGCGATCGCTCAAATTTTAGATAATCGTCCTTTAATTATCCGTACCCTCGATGTTGGTGGAGACAAGTCAATTCCTTATTTAGGTGTGGGTGTAGAAACTAATCCTTTTTTAGGTTGGCGGGGAATTCGTTTTTGTTTGGATCGTCCCCAAGTTTTGAAAACACAACTAAGGGCTATTTTACGGGCTAGCCTGCACCATCAAATCAAAATCATGTTTCCCATGATTGCGACTGTCACCGAAATCCAAGCAGCAAAAGTAATATTAGCCGAAGTACAAGCAGAACTACGTCAAGCTGGTATTGGTTTTGATGAAGATATGGAAATAGGGATCATGGTAGAAGTTCCATCAGCAGTCACTATTGCCGACCATTTAGCTAGGGAAGTAGACTTTTTTAGTATTGGTACAAATGATCTTAGTCAATACATCATGGCAGCAGATCGCACCAATCCCAAAGTCGCAAATTTAACCGATGCTTTGCACCCAGCAGTATTACGAATGATCCAACAAACCGTCGAAGTTGGACACGCTGCTGGTATCTGGGTGGGGTTGTGTGGTGAAATCGCCGCCGATCCCCTCGCAGCACCAATATTATTAGGCTTGGGACTAGATGAAGTGAGTCTCAATCCCCAAGCAATTCCTAGATTTAAAAGTGCGATCGCTCAATTAACAATACCAAAAGCACAGGCGATCTTCACAGCAGCATTACAACAAGATTCTGCGGCTAAAGTCAGAGAAATAGTCAATGATGACTTACATATAATCTAACGTCATTGGTCATTGGTCATTGGTTATCAATTATCAAATTTTGAAATACTTCTTTTTCACCTTATTAAATAGTGTTTGTAAGCGCAATCTAGTCAAACGCATTTTTGTCAGATTTTTGATATTACCAGGATGATCTTTTTTATGATCAAAAAAATCATTTAAATCATCTAAAATTAATTCTAAACGTTTGATAATATTTTCATATCTGTATTCTGCCAAAAACTCTTCAGATAATGCCGATGGTGTCCAATTATTCAGTAATTTCAGAATACGTTGAACATCATACTCTTTTGAATATCCAGCTATTTTATAGCAATTAAAACCAGGATCTAAATAATCCGATAAACCACCATTAATACTAGAAAAAACTTGACAACCACAAGCCAGAGCTTCCAACGGTTGCAAACCAAATCCTTCACTTACGCCTTGCTGCGCCCAGTATTCAGCAGAATCATAGAGGTAAATCTTAGCGCGATTGAATACTCCTGGTAAATCATCTACATAGGAATTAACAACAAAGACTTTGCATTTTTCTCGCAAAGCTGGAATCAAGTCTTGCATCAAATACTGCGAAGATTTCCGAGCTTGAACTAATATATCTATATCTCTTTGCGAATTTAAATTTTGAAATTCGTTACTAATTTGATTCGGCAAATAATATATTAATGAATGAGGTGAAGATTGTCCCCAATATCCCATAGTATCCCGGCTGACACTAATAATTGGAATACTTGCAGGTAATTTAAATCCATAACCTGCACTATGGGCATGGTAAACAACATTATATTGTTGAAGCTTAGTAGCAAGTCGAGCAACATCAAAGCCCCAACTAATCACAAAAATCACATCATCTAAATTTTTCTCTTGTAGCAAATCATTAATAAAGAGTTTTCCTTTCTCTCTTTGGCGGTAAGTGACAACATCAGCATGACAAACTTCCTTAGCAAGATTAAATGTTTTTAATTCTGCCCAAAGACCACCACAAGCAAACTTGCTATCTGTCCCCGGAAGTAAAAAGTAAAGCTTTCTCATTAATAAATTGGTTAGTAGTCAATGGTCAATGGTCATTGGTCAATGGTCAATGGTTATTCTTCTTTGTCCCCCTTCCCTTGTCCCCCTTCCTTTGTCCCCCTTGTCCCCCCGTCCCTCACTCTCGCCAGCATACTTTCACAAAATATGCTTCTCGTCCTGACAAATCCCGTGTATGTGTGATGTTTTCAATTTTTAAATTGAAAGGAATTGCAGTTGTGAGGTATTTTTGTGCTAAAGCACCTACATCAGGGGCTAATTCTGCGGCTGTTGTTGTTGCCAACCCTAGACCTAAGAGTTGTTCTATTATGCCTAGTGGTAGCAACATATGCATACTAACAGCAAATCCAGCCGTCAATAGCATTGCAACTGATGCATTTGTACCACAACGGGGGTGTACAGCTAAATGCCATTCTCCATTGATCAGTCGATGTAAAGCAAGTGTAACTGCACGTCGCAAGTCGCTAATATTTACATCTCCGTAAAGGTAGAATCCTTCTTCTGTAGACAAACCACCAAATAAATTGTTATCTACCTGAATGTTATTAGAGATAAACGGTGAAGGATGGGTAACTTTTGATTCGCTCAGAAGCCAGACTGTAGCATGTTCTAGAGCATGAACTTGCCGCAGCATGAGAATTTCTTTCAACCCTGGAATAAAAGATAACTGTTTGAGTAAATCAGCATCTAATGTGGGTTGAGGCGCTGTGAAATCAAAATTAAATAAGTCAAAAGGAAACCCATCTATTTTGGTATCAGCAAGATTATTCATAAAAACACTGCTCTCTAAGCTGATGGAGCAATATATATTTCCTTCAAATTTAACCTTTGAGTCTATGGATTGTTGCTAATTTTTGTTGACTGTAGCAATTTGAGATTTGAGATTTGAGATTTTGGATTTTGGATTTTGGATTTTGGATTTTAGATTGAATTTACAGTCAATCTCCAATCGCAAATCTAAAATCCAAAATTAATTGACTAGGGGCTAGATGCTAGGGGCTAGGTAGGTGCTAGAGATAATAGTAATTTCCCATACCCAATGCCCCATGCCCCATGCCCAATACCTAATGCCCAATACCCTCGCTCTTACAGTTGGGATGCTTAACCTGGCAAACATTTTTCTCATTTTTGGGCAACTGTCCCTACCCCTCACCCATGTTTCAGTACTCTGTAGCGCTGAATTTTGAAAGGTTCCCATTTTAACATCAGGCGTGAGGAGAAAAATGAACAAAAACCAATCAAAATAGGCTTGTCAGCATACTAGTAATTTTGTTCGGTCATATTTGGATTTGGCAAAGGACAGCAATTTACATCATTCAAACAGACTTTGCCCCAGTGCAAAGCCCAGCGAACAAGAGCTACTCGATTGTCTGTACCAGTTTTGGTGAGAATATTGCTGATATGGTTATCAACCGTACGCTTGCTAATTTCAAGCTTTGCTGCAATTTCTTGATTAGTTAAGCCAGCGGCCACTAAGTCGATAATTTGCAGTTCTCTGTCTGACAGACTTACAGGTGTCTGAGACTCGCCACCAGCCATGCTTTATTTCATCCTCCTTGGTATATGTACTCAATCACTCTCTCATTCTAGAAGATTCTTTTGCTGGTGGGCATTTCAACTGTTAGTATTAATACTCTTTTCACAAAGCTGTTTAATTGTGTTACACATCGCCCCCAAAATAGTAGAAATTATTGTAGATTCTTTACTGGAAAATCGTCTTCCGAAATTTAAAACCAGATGAGTAATCCCCGTGTTCTGTGCCTGGGTGAGATTTTATTTGATTGTTTAGCTGATCAGTTGGGGCGATCGCTCGCCGAGGTGGAGTCTTGGACTCCTTATCCAGGGGGAGCGCCAGCCAACGTAGCCTGTGCTTTAGTCAAGCTGGGTATCCCCACGGGATTTATTGGTTGTGTGGGTGAAGATCAACCAGGTAATGAACTGGTAGATTTATTGCAAAATATAGGTGTGGATACAATTGGTGTGCAGCGCCATCCAACAGCACCAACGCGACAAGTTTATGTGGTTCGCTCTGTTGAAGGCGATCGCCAATTTGCCGGATTTGGACAGTACGACACCACAGAATTTGCTGATACCCGCTTGCAAGCCAAGCAATTACCCATCAAGCTCTTTGAAGCCGCAGATTTTCTGGTTTTGGGTACTTTGGAATTAGCTTATCCAGAAAGTGCCAAAGCAGTTTACCGCACTTTGGAACTAGCGGAAGAATACAACCTCAAAGTATTGCTAGATGTAAATTGGCGTCCTGTATTTTGGCCTAACCCTGACATAGCACCACAAACGATTCGCGCCTTATTCAAACAAGTCGATTTTCTCAAACTCTCACTAGAAGAAGCCGAATGGCTATTTAACACCAGAAAACCAAGGGAAATTCTCAACCATCTTGACTCCATTGAAGGTGTAGTGGTGACGGATGGCGAACAAGGTTGTGCTTACTCTTTTGAAGAACAGGATGGTGAGTTACCCGCCTTTGCTGTGAATGTGGTTGATACGACTGGCGCCGGAGATAGTTTTGTGGCTGGCTTCATCCACCAATTACTAACTCATGGAATCAAAAGCTTAAGTAATCCAGAAAAAGCTAAACAAATTGTTACCTATGCTAGCGCTGTCGGAGCATTGACAACAATAAAACCAGGAGCGATCGCATCTCAACCAACCACAGATGAGGTGGAAACTTTTCTGTTGCAACAGTCTAAAACTAGCCCTGGCGATTAGAAGTTGGGGCTATACAAACCAAGTCCGCCTGCGCGGACTAACGGAAAATCAAGGCTTTTAACCCTTGTCTTGCGGGTTTTGTCTGTTTAGCCGCCACTTCTAGTCGCCTGGTGCAATAAAATTCAAGCTTGAAACAAGAAACTTCGGGTTTGAAACAAGAAACTTCAGGTTTGAAACAAGAAATTTCAGGTTTGAAACAAGAAACTTCGGGTTTGAAACAAGAAACTTCGGGTTTGAAACAAGAAACTTCGAGTTTGAAACAAGAAACTTCGGGTTTGAAACAAGAAACTTCGAGTTTGAAACAAGAAACTTGAATATTAGTGCTGGTGCGATCGCTCCTCACCAGATAATTTTCATCTTCTATGTCTGACTCTACCTACTGCTGAAGCCTTCTAATATCCTCCAATGCGTTTTGATACCACTGTGTATCTCCTTCTTTTCGCAAGATTTCAGCAGCTTTTTGTAAATCAGCAATCCCAGCTTGCTGATCACCCAACTTGGCACGGGATAAACCTCGACCATAATAAGCATAGCCATAGTTGGGATTAATCTTAAGTGCTTGGTTGTAATCAGCGATCGCCCCTTGGTAATCTTGTAATCCATAACGAGCTTTACCCAGGTTATTGTAGGCACCAGAATCTTTAGGGTTAATTTTCAGTGCTTGGTTACAATCGGCTATAGCCCCTTGGTAGTCTCCCAACTCTGAGCGAAGATTACATCGACCAATGTAGGCTTCCAAAAGCTTGGGATTAATTTTGAGGGCTTGATTATAATCTGCGCTCGCTCCTTGCGTATCTCCTAAACGTAAACGAAGTCTACCCCGGTTGTTGTATGCATTAGCATAGTTAGGATTAATTTTAATGGCTTGGGTGTAATCAGCTATAGCCCCTTGGTTATCTCCCAAATCATCGCGGACAATACCTCTGTTGTAGTAGGCATTAGCATAGTTAGGATTAATTTTGATGGCTTGATTATAATCAGCTATAGCCCCTTGGTTGTCTCTCAAATCGAAGTGGGCAATACCTCTGTTGTAGTAGGCTTTGTCATAGTTGGGATTAATTTTGAGGGCTTGATTATAATCAGCTATAGCCCCTTGGTTGTCTCTCAATTCAGCACGGACAATACCCCGGTTGAGGTAGGCATTGGTATAGTTAGGATTAATTTTGAGGGCTTGATTATAATCTGCGATTGCCCCTTGCTTATCTCCTAAATCAGCCCGGATAATACCTCTGTTGTAGTAAGCATCCACATAGTTAGGATTAATTTTGAGGGCTTGATTATAATCTGCGATCGCCCCTTGCTTATCTCCCAATTCGGAGCGGGCTATACCTCTGTTGTAGTAGGCTTTGTCAAGGTTAGGATTAATCTTGAGGGCTTGGTTGTAGTCAGCAATTTCCCCTTGCTTATCTCCCAATTGGTAGCGGGCTACACCTCTGTATAGGTAAGCATAAGCATATTTGGGATTGAGGCGAATTGCTTCACTATAATTGGCAATTGCTCCTTGATAGTCTTTCTGAGCATAATTTCTGTTTGCTTTGATATAGAAGTCGTCAGCTTTAAACGCAGTAGCAACTGTTTTACTTGGCACACTAACTTCCACATTTGCCGTCACAACTGGTATTTTTTGTAAAGCTACATTGATAGTAGTGCCTATACCCACATCTAATTGATCGTCAACCCTACCATGAACGCCTACTACTTCCCCCTGTTCATTCAGCACAGGCCCGCCGCTCATGCCTTTGGCAGTCTTATTATCGTAAATTAAGTTGTAACCATCACGCTGGGCAGTGCCGTTAGCATTCACCTGTCCCTTGACAAAAAATAAGCCAGGATTAGAAATTGCTGCTGTCTTTCCAGGAAACCCAGCAACATATACAGTTGTGCTGGCTGTGGCTTGATCGGAATTACCCATTTTTGCAACGTTATAAGTTTTACTACTGCTAAACTCAACAATGGCTAAATCTAACCCTTGCAATTGTTTCACAGTGTTGGTTGTATAACTTTGTTGATCAGGGGTAATGATTTCGTATTTTTTCCCAGCTTGTACCACATGGTAAGCAGTCAGGACGGTGTAGGTGTTACCGGAGCGCTTGATAATTATTCCTGAACCATTACCAGGGGGAGTTTGATTATTATCAATAATCTTGACTGTAATTTCTTGACTGATACTTTCTAACTGTTGTGAAGATAGAGCAGTTGCAATCTGAGACTGCACGATCACAACAGAGACACCAATCAGGGCAGATGTAAGTGCATAGTGATATTTCATATTTTGATCTCGGTATTAATCATCATAGCGACGAGGAGTATAAACCCAGTTCCCACCATCTCGTTTTTGAATCATGCGAGTTTTGCTGGAACCGACAATAATCACTGTCCGCATATCAGCATGTTCTGGTACTAAATTTCCCAGAGTACACACTAAAGTTGATTCTCCATCTCTACCGAGGTTGCGCGCAAGTACTACCGGAGTATCGGCAGAACGATGACGCAGAAGTATTTTTTGTGTCTCTGCTAATTGCCAGGTGCGTTGTTTAGAAACTGGGTTATAAAAAGCAATTACAAAATCTGCTTGGGCAGCAGCACTAATGCGTTGTTCGATAATTGACCAGGGTTTTAAAATATCTGAGAGAGAAATTACACAGAAATCATGACCAAGGGGTGCGCCTATTTTGGCTGCGGCAGCTTGCATTGCGGAAATACCCGGTGCTACTTGAATTTCAATACTTTGCCACTCTGGCTTGGCTTGTTGATCCAGCACTTCAAAGACTGCGGCTGCCATTGCATAGATTCCAGGATCACCAGAGGATACTACTACCACAAACCGTCCCTCTGCTGCTAAATCTAGGGCTACTTTTGCTCGTGCAATTTCTTCACGATTGTCAGACTCATGCAGGCGCTTATCTTTGGTGAAAATACTAACTAAATTCAAGTAAGTAGAATAACCAACAAAATCAGTGGCATTACGTAAGATTTCTTTGACTTCCGGCGACATCCAATCACTTTTACCTGGCCCTGTGCCAATAATTGCCAAGCGTCCCCGTGGTGTACCTGTGGTATTGATGTCGATGGGTAAAGGTGCGATCGCGATCGCACAGGAAAAATTCGCTGTTTGCCGTTGCATTACCAATTCCCCAGCCGCCGCAGCTAATAAAGCCGCTCCGGTTGCCACATCTGTGGTATTGTTTTGAGACATAATTTGAGCGATCGCATCGGGAGTAAAAAAACGAATTGGTACGTTGAAAGAATTAGCGATCGCTTGGAAACCAGGTTCAGCTGCGTCTGAGATACTAGCAAAAACCCCAGCCACAGACGCCGGAGCTAACTGTGCATCTACTAGCATTTGTTTTACTAAGGCGACTAACTCGGAATTTTCCCCAGTTTGTAAGCGGGGATTAAGGTGGGTAATTCCGATGGCGATCGTTGCAGGATGATAAATTAAGTGATTTGCTGTGGAATCTACTTCCTTATCTGTAACTTCTATGACCTTTTCTGCTTCTTGAGCAATAGGTAACAAATTATTTCTTAGCCAAGCTGCATTACCTTCTAAGCGCACCGATTGCCCTGCTAAGAGGTCAGACATAAAGGTTTTGGCATATTCCGGGTTAGACAAACGATAGCCTTCTGGCGGGTCTTCTAACGCAATACCAAAGCGGATATCACCCGTAGTTGTGATTGCAGGTTTTATACTTAATACACTGGCAATCTTTCGTGCCAAACTATTGACACCATTAAGTCCTCCCAATAGGGGTACAACTGCACTACCATCCTCTGCAACAGCTAAAACTGGGGGTTCCTGTCGCTTGTTGGCAAGCAGTGGTGCTAAGGTTCTGATCAAAATACCTGTAGCACAAAAGCCAATAATCGGTGTGCCATTTGTAAATAATTCCCGCAGTGTAACTCCAAAGTCTGTAAAACTTACATCCACATCAGAAGTCCGGCCTGCTAGTCCGTATAACTGCGCTTCTGGCAAAACACTAATCATCTTACGGGCAACGGGGATACTGTTGTTACCCAGCACAATAATAGCGGGTGCAATTTTGGTCATATGAGTGGCTAACTTGAGAGCTGTACAATCAATAATGCTGTTGGTTAATTTACGAAAAATTTAGCCTTCTCAACATTAAAATTTTGGTTTTCCGTCACTTTCCCACTTTGGAATCAATTCTAAACCACGTCTACTTTGAGAACTGTAGTTTTGTAGGTTGGGTTACACTCCGTTCCACCCAACCTACATAATGTCCTTTTTGAAAAACTCCTCTTTTCAAGATGAACGAGGTTTAATAGCGAAGCTAAAAAAATCGGTAGGGGCGTAGACGGTACGCCCCTACAGTAAATCCAATATCAAGATTTTTGTGAAAGGGTATTAGACACCCATAGCGTAATAACTACAAATTACTTTCTATCAACTGTCGATACTCGCTCTTTTGCTTCACACCTTTAAGTTCTTTTAACAGTTCCTTGTTCTTAAAGAACTGAATTGTGGGAGTTCCGCTAATACCTGCATTTTCCGCAATTTCCCGGTCTTTGTCGATATCAATTTCCACAAAATGGATTTTGCCGTCAAAGTCATCGACTACTTTATTAAGTATAGGTTTGAGGGTATGACAAGGGCCACAACCAGGAGAAACGTATTTTACAATGAGCAGGCGATCGCTTTCATGGAAAAGCTTCCGCAGAGAATAACTTCCCTCATGACGTGTTGCAGTTAAATCAAATTCGTCATCAGTCAGAGTTTTGTTAGAGGTCGGCTGAGGCTCTAATTCATTATCGGGAGTTTGTGAGACTTGATGAAACTCCTGAATTAAGCCATTGCTAGACAACCACCGTTCTGCTAACATTGCCGCCATACAACCACTACCTGCTGCGGTAATTGCTTGACGATATTCATGATCCTGTACGTCACCAGCAGCAAAAACGCCTTCTAAACTAGTTTCTGGTGAACCAGGCTTGCTAACAACGTAACCCACTTCATCGAGTTCTATTTGTCCTTGAAACAAAGAAGTATTGGGAGTATGACCAATCGCGTAAAATAAACCCTTGACGTGCAGTTCGCTTTCTTCCCCAGTCTTACTGTTACGGATTTTCACCCCTTCCATGTGACCGTTTCCGAACACATTCACAGGTTCAGTGTTCCAATGAACATGGATTTTGGGGTTACTCAAAACCCGGTCTTGCATAGCTTTAGAAGCCCGCATATTTTCAGAGCGTACCAGCAAATTTACCTTAGAGCCATATTTAGTTAGATAAATAGCCTCTTCTGCTGCTGAGTCGCCACCACCCACCACAGCTAATTCAGCACCGTGGAAAATTGGTGTAGCGCCATCACAGATTGCACAAGCAGAAATACCACGACTCCAAAATTCATGCTCGTTAGTTAAACCTAAACGCTTTGCCGTTGCACCTGTGGCAATAATTAAACTATGGGTTTTAAATTCTCGTTCCTCTGAGCGGACTGTAAACGGACGCTGACTCAAATCTACTTCAATCACGTCTTCTGTGTACAGTTCAGCCCCCCAACGTTCGGCTTGAGCCTTCATCAAATCCATCAGTTCTGGCCCAGTAATCCCTTTGGGGAAGCCAGGAAAGTTTTCTACTTCCGTTGTTGTCATCAACTGTCCACCAGGTAAACCCCCTACTTGGAACCCCTCAAATACAATTGGTTTCAGGTTGGCGCGTCCCGCGTAAATAGCAGCTGTGTAGCCGGCTGGCCCAGAACCGATAATTACCACGTTTTCTACATTTGGGTTAGTCATGATGGCTAAATATCCAAACTCATAACGACTACGTATAATTTAGCATAATAAATAAATTGTTGGTTGTTAGTCAATGGTCAATTGTCATTTGTCATTGGGCATCGGGAAGAATTTTGGATTTGCGATTTTGGATTTCAATCTAAAATCTAAAATTTCTTGTCCTCCTTGTCCTCCTTCTCCCCTCAATCCCATCCCTTTTGCGCGTTGGCGAGAAAATTTTTTACCAGAGTGATATGAAAGCGATCGCAAGTGGGTAAGTTACTTTTACAACACGACAATTACTTATAAGATACCCACTTCAGGAGAAACCAATGCTCAAGCCAGAACTGCAAGCCAAATTCCTCCAGCATTTGAACAACCGTAAGAAAAAAAATGAAGAAGGTTTTACACTAATTGAATTATTGGTGGTAGTAATTATTATCGGTGTACTTGCTGCGATCGCACTACCTTCGCTACTGGGTCAAGTAAACAAAGCTAAACAGTCAGAAGCGAGAAACTACGTAGGTACAGTTAACCGTTCTCAACAAGCTTACTTCTTGGAATATCAAAAGTTCGCTACCAACCTCTCTGAATTGCAAGTAGGGATTAAGAGTCAAACCGATAATTACTTATACACAGTCACTTCTGGTTTGTCAGCGGTTGGTGCATTTACAGGTACAGCCTATAAAAATGCCCTGAAATCTTACTATGGTGTTGTAGGCACAACTACTGCTGCTACCGCCACTTCAGAGTCACTAACTTTAGCTATTGCTTGTGAGTCAGCAGGCCCTACTACAGGTGTAGCAACCCTCACTGATAGTAGTAGCTTCACTGGATGTCAGACCAACTATGTCTCTTTATCTAGGTAATAAAATACAAAATTTGTTACTACACCTGCCTGTAACCGTTATCGTCTAGTAATCATTTTATCAAAATGAATGAGTGGTCTATTGACTACTCATTTTTGTCATTTATTTAGGAAAATCCTATGAATCAATCTGTTTTAAATGCTAGTCCAGTTCAATTACAGCAAAAAGCTTATAATTTGCTCATCGAAGAAGACTACTTCCAAGCTGCTAATCTCTACGAGCAAGCAATTAACGCAGAACCTGATGTGAAATTAAATTATTGGTATCTAGGTTTAATGTTATTGTTGCAAGGTAAGGAGGTAGAAGCTCAGACGACATGGTTCATGGTCATGATAGAAGGAGAACCAGAACAAATCGAGGTTTGGAATGAAGAATTAGTTGAGGTCTTGCAAAAAGAAGCTGAACGCCGAGAAAAACTGGAACAATATGTAATTGCTGAGAAAGTTCGCCAAAATATTAAAGAAATTGCACCTAAAAATCCTCACAATTTATTGCATCTATTACAGCTATCTATCAAGCTAGAAATTTACACAGGTGATGATTTCCAAGAAACGGGAATAATTAAAATACTCCAGGCTGAACCCAGAATAGAAGTTAATTTAGAACTATTATTAGAAACTCTCAAGAGTATTTTAATTTATGCCCCTGCACACCCATCAACCTTGAATTTTTTGGAAGCTTGTCTACCACATTTTCAAAAGAATACCGAAGATTTATTGATGGTATTATTGCCAACTTCTTTAGAAATAGCTTATGCTAAAATAATGCCCCAATTTGCAGCTCAATTTTGTGAGGTGTATTTAAAATTAAGTCCTAATAATACAGAGATTTGTGGTCATTTAGCTAGTTTTTATGAAAGCTCTGGGCAATATGAAAAAGGTATAAAAATTGCTAATTTCTTCTTTTCTATAGTAGAAGAATTAGCAGATAAAATTTTTGCTAATCGCCAAATCATTAGGGTGTTAATGAGTGCAGGCGGACACTGGGAAGAATCTTGTTCTGTGCATCAAAGACAAGAATCATTAGTTAAATTGTTGCTCGAAGAAAACCCTAAAGAACTTAACAATATTAGAATAGCAAGACTATTTAATGCTAACTTTTTTACACCCTATATTGAAGACAACCCACGAAAAAATAGAGATATACAAAATAAATTATTACGGCTTTGCCAAATAAATATAGAAAATAACAATAGGGAAAAAGTAGAGCAATATTATCACGGACATATAGAGAGAAAGAATAAAAATAGAACTGATAAAAAAATAAAAATAGGATATCTATCACATTGCCTTAGAAGCCATTCTGTAGGTTGGTTAGCTCGATGGTTGTTTGAACATAGTAACCAAGATGAATTTCAAATAAATGCTTATTTTATTAGTACTAACCCGGTCTTTGATCCACTGCATGAATGGTATCTCAATCATGTAGAAAAATCCTTTAAATCAAATTCAATTCCAGAAATCGCAGAACAAATATATCAAGATGAAATTGATATTTTGATCGACTTAGATAGTATTACTCTAGATATTAGTTGTAGCATCATAGCCCTAAAGCCAGCACCAATTCAAGTTACTTGGTTAGGTTGGGATGCTTCAGGAATTCCAGCAGTGGATTACTTTATTGCTGACCCCTATGTTTTACCAGAATCAGCTCAGGAATATTACACTGAAAAAATTTGGCGTTTACCTCAAACCTATATAGCAGTTGATGGTTTTGAGGTAGGTGTCCCGACAGTAACTCGTGAACAATTAGACATCCCTCATAATGCAGTAGTGTTTTTCTCTGCTCAACGAGGTTTTAAGCGACATCCAGAGGTTACTAGACTACAATTAAGGATTATCCAAGAAGTTCCCAATAGCTATTTATTAATTAAAGGGCTAGCTGATCAAGAGTCTATTAAAACTTTCTTTGAGCAACTAGGGCAAGAACAAGGAGTAGACACATCAAAACTTAGATTTTTGCCAAACGTTATGTCTGAATCAGTTCACCGGGCTAATTTGGGTATCGCAGATGTTGTATTAGATACCTATCCTTACAATGGAGCTACAACCACTTTAGAAACTCTGTGGATGTGTATTCCTATGGTGACAAAAGTTGGTGAACAATTCGCCGCTCGTAACAGTTACACCATGATGATGAATGCTGGAATCACAGAAGGTATTGCCTGGACTGATGAAGAATATGTAGAGTGGGGTGTACGCTTGGGTAAAGATGAAGCTTTAAGACAACAAATTGCGTGGAAATTGAGACAGTCAAGGAAAACATCACCTCTATGGAATGGTAAGCAATTTACCCGTGAAATGGAAAAGGCTTACGAACAAATGTGGCAAATATATATTAGTTCGTAGTGAGGGCTGAAGCCCTCAAAATAAATTCTGAGAGGGCTAGAGCTGCTTACTACAAACGTTAAAAATTATCCCAATCTTTACCATAATCTAGTACCGGATATTGAATCCACAAATCACGTAACCATTGTCGCCCATTAGCTTGTAAATACCAATGAACACTACTTTCGACCCAGTCATAAGGAGATGTCACTAAACCATGTTTGACTGGGTTGTAATGAATATAGTTCAGGGTTGTATAGTAATGTCTTTCAGAGCGAATAGCGCGATCGCTCCATCTATACCAAACTTTTCGCTTAGTTATATTGTCCTCAAGATTCCACTGGCGAGAAAGCGTACCATGTATTTTACGAAATAATTCACTCAAAATCTCAAAGTTCGCAACACGAACCAGCAAATGATAATGATTAGGCAAAATAATCCAGGCACAAATTGTTAAGTTCGTAGTCAGTGCTTCCGTACTCATTTCTTCATTTCCAAGATTACCAAAGTAATTAAATATCATATTTAACAGTTGCTGACGACGAGATTCAGAGTGCATATGAGATTGATGTTCGTAGCAAGCTACTGTTAATAAGTAAAATTGTCTATCTTGTACAGGGTGTGGCGGTGCGTGAGGCGGATAACCACGACTCAATCGGTGTTCAACTAATTCAGCTTTTTCTTCTGGCGTGAGTTTGCGATATTCATACATAATATTTGTTAAGCATTAAAGTGCTTATACAAACTATTGACTTTGTTAGTAGTGAGGACTTCAGTCCTCTATTTCCTAAGCACTGAAGTGCTTACTACGAACTTAAACTTAATTCCACAACCTGTTTATAAAAAGCTTCCAAACCTGCAACACAGGCTTGATCATCAAATAGTCGGTCGTGACTTTGGCTAATTCGTTCTGAAATCTCGCGTCGCCAAGCCGGATCTTGAGCTAATTTCACAGCAATTTCGATATATTCAATTTCATTTTGAGCAATAGTATCTGTCACTCCCAACATTTTCAGAAAACTGTCAGAGTGACGACCTCGCATAAATTCTCCTGGACAGGTAACAATAGGGAGATTACATGCGATCGCTTCTAAGCTAGTATTACCACCAGACCAAGTAAAAGTATCTAGGTAAATATCTGAGAGTAAATTAATCATCAAATAGTCTAAACGTTCAGGAATATTCAGATGTATGCAGTAATTTTCACTATTGAGATCAACAGCAGCAAATACACGTTTTAGACGTTCTTGAAGCAAAGTACCACGCAGAAACACAAATTTAGCTTGAGGAACACGACGAGCGATTTCCGCAAAAATAAAATCGTATTGTGGTAAATATTTAAACGGTGCTTGACAGCATAGATAGAGAACTGCATCATCTGACAAGCCAAAATCAGAGCGATTTTTAACAACTGGTGGAATATAAGGTTTAGGGTAAGAAACACCAATATTAGGTAAGCGAATTAATTTTTCTGAATAATGTTCCTGAGCATTTTCTGGTTCCATTAACTCGCTAGATAAAAAGTAATCAATTGTAGGTAAACCAGTAGTTACTGGGTGTCCCCAAGCAACACACTGCACAGGTGCAAGCCGCAGACCAGCCATTTGCATAGTCTGGGGATTCATACCAATTTCTGGATAGACTAAAATATGTAATTTATCAGTAATTATCTGTTCACAAACTGCTGATAAATTGCAAGGAATATGGTAGAAAAAATCACTGTATTCTTGAAATTTATCGGTGACAGCATCTGGTTCATTACCTATGTAATAACAGTAAATTTCAAAATTCTGGCGATCGCAATATTTTAACCAGCCAGTTAACCAAAGTGTACCACTATAAGAATGCAGATAATAGGAAACGTAACCAACACGGATTTTTTGATTAGGTTGCAATTTAGGCATAGATAAACTCTCAACACATTGAGGAAAATTAGCCGCCATAATTTCATGTACTAATTTCCCATACTGGCGTTGTAAATCTATGTCATTTTGTGCCTGATACGATAGATAAAAATTAGTCAATCTACCAATACCTGCTAAAGCACTTTGTTTTTCTGCAAGAGTATTGAGAGATGTTTGCTCAATTAAATCTTGCAATCCTTTGGTAAATCGTTGGCGATATAATTTTATTTCTTCTTGAGTGTTGTAAATACTCGGAACTGTTAAATATTTGAGAATTTGGAAAGTATAATCATCCGGTAAAAATTGGCAAGCTTTGTCTGTACTAACAATCGCTTCTTGAATACGCCCATAACGTCGCAAATCAATAATCAGTGTAAAATGCAGTCTCGCATCTGTAGGGTAAAATTGAATCCCTTGCTGTAGAATCTGAAAATAATCATCCAGTAAGCTTAAATTTCTATAACATTGGCTTAAATTGAAATAAATATCTGCACTTACTTGCTGCAATTCTATCAATTTTTTATATGAGGCGATCGCTTCTTGCCATCTTCCTTCAGCAAATAATTTATTACTCAAGTAAAAAAAAATCTTGATCTCGTGCTTGGCTAAAACTTGCTAACTCATAAGATGTAATATTATCTGCTTTTGCTTGTATTAATGCTTGTTGATTTTCATTTTGCAAAATAATTCGCCCATGAAGACGAGGTAGTAATACCTTCCACTGGATCTCAGCTAAATTTCCCACTAGAGAAATTTCTAATCCATCAGTAATATCTAAATCTTCCTCCATGAGAAGGCTCATTGTGACACTTGATAACAATAAATCTGCATCTTCAGTAGCAATATTATTAGTATCAATTAGTAAAGTCATATTGCAACTATCAGGATGAGTTGCGAGTGTCTTAATCACTTGTGCCAATTCTAAACTGATAAATTCTTCTGGTTGGAGCCAATCAGGGAAAACAATTAAGTTTATCTCCTTAAGATTTAAAGATAAAAGTGTTGCATCAATTAAAGCCGAACTGACAATTTCTGCCATTTTTGACCAAGAAAACTTTTTCGCTTGTTCTAAACCCGCAGCAATTAATGATTGACGAACACTAGGTTTTTGTACTTCGCAAAGTGCATTTGCTAGTCCATCTACATCATCATAATTGATATATATTGCAGCTTCTCCAGCTACTTCTGGAATAGAAGCGTTAGGACAAGTAATCACAGGACAACCACAAGCCATTGCTTCTAATACAGGTAGGCCAAAACCTTCATACTTAGATGGATAAACTAATGCTACTGCACCAGAATAAGCTATTGCTAATTCCTCATCATTCAGTTGCAGCATATGAACAACACTACCAAATGTACAGGATCTAAACTGAGATTCCAATAAACCTCCGCTACCTGTAACAACAATATCAAAACCATAGCTGCTAACAAGCTGTGAAAAAGCTTGGAAGAATAAAATACTATTTTTATATCCAGTCCCAATACCAGCTAATAAGAAGTAAGGCTTGGTGATTCCATATTTTGTTTTCAAAAAACTTACATCTTCAGATGTAGATTCTTTAAAAGTACTGCTAACTCCACAATATGCTACAGTAAGAGATTCTAAAGATATATGATTAAAACATTTTGCCAAGTCAAGTGCTGTATTTTTGGAAATAGCTATATAAGCGGATGCGTGTTTTATTGCTTGTTGTTTATCTTGCCACATGGGATGATTCATATCCCAGCCCATGACTTCTGGAATCATATCATAAGCCATGAACACAGAAGGTGTTTTTATAGGTGTTGTATAGTAAGAAGAGATAAATAAATCTGCACCTTCTTGATCGCATATTTGCTGTAAAAATTCTCGCTCAGTATTGATCCTGTTATAGTCATAGTGTGGTACATTCAAATACTTAATACCAGAAAATTTCGGAGCAGTTCCAGCACGATCAAGTACAATAATATGTTTAGCAAACTCATTGTTTGCCCACTCTTCTAATAGAGATTTCCAAACACGCGCAATTCCAGTTTGATAGAGTTGGAAAAATACACCATCAATGAGAATTATCGGTGATAGTTTGCTGATTTTAGCAATTTGCTGCTGTACTTCTTCTGGTTGTAAAAATCGCCAATTGTTATTGTAATTGTCTCTTTGGGCAATTGGAACTACTCCTTGTCTATCTGCAATGTCTACTTGAGTTGCATCTTGAACCCAAGGAAAATATTCCCTTAATAAAATTGGAAATTTAGTATTCTTTTGTAAGAAGCTCCATTGAGCAACAGCATTACTATAACCATAGTATTTTTCTTTAAAGCTCAATTGTTCTTGTGTGACATAAGCAAAATGCTGAAAAACTAAACCATGCTGTTCTGTTTCTTGATGTAAAAAAGGATTAGTATTTGCTATATTTTTATACTGACCATCAGCTAAAGGTTCTACCAACACAGGAGGCTCATGTGCAGCCCAAATATATCCCGGTTTAAATCTCCAAGTTCTTAACCACTCTTGTTGAGGATTCTGTGCATAACAGTTCCGAGTGCTAATAATTAATTGTTCACCGACAAAATACCAACACCAATAGAAAGCAGCTGTTTTTTCTGGGTTACTAATAAATATTTCCCTAGCAGTACAAATCTGTTCTAATGTCCATAGCTCATCGACATCTATTTGCCACAATAAGCATTCTTCTTGAATGTTAGCAAGTGGTGCATTAACCATTTCTCGTTTACCATCCCAGAACACGCCTTCCGATTGACGGTAAATTGTGATGTTATCTGGATAAAGTTCTGCCAATTCATCTAAATATTCCGTAGTTCCATCACAACTACGCCCATTTCGATGAATTTCATCGCTAATACATCCACCGAGTTTTACACTCCAACTGGTGTCATGTTTTAAATCTGCCACACCTTCAACAATATGCCAATGCCATTTGAAAGGTAGTTGTTTGAATATTTCAATGTGGTAACGGATAAATGGTTGTCCATTAAGAACAATAGTAAAAAAGTGAATTGGCAGTGCTGGAATAGCAATATGATAAGCAGAACAATAATTTTCTATATTTTCATTTTTCTTGAATATAGAGTAACCATTTCTTACAAAATTATTTTGAACAATGAGTGTATAGTTTTTATCTGAAATTAGTTTATAATGGTTTCTATAGTTTTTAAATGTATTGATATCATCTAAACAAATATATTTTGCTCCATAAATTTTATCTAATTCAGCACTACCAGTAAATTCTGAGCCATCAATTAATACTAAATCAAAAAAAACGACATTGTTATCTTGTTTTATTTTTTTAATTCCATGTTCGGTTAATCCAGAATTTCTTACATACTCAATATCTTGCTGTAGCCAAGAAAGAACAAGTTCTAACGGATAAAGTTTTAGATTGTTTTCAGTATTGTTATAGAATTCAACAACTTCATTTTCACTAGGAAAACTCTCTACAGGTACAGAAGATAAATTATATACTTTTACAAAATCATCATTTTCATATCTCTTTTTCAATTCAGTAAATCTAGTTTTTGATACCTCCATACAAAACAATATGGGTTTGTGAGGATTTTGGCGCATTCCTGTAACAAATGCTTCTGTGCTTCCTTCTCCTGAAGATGAACCGATTTCTAAAACTGTTTTTATATTTTCTTCTCTAGCAATTCTTTGAATAGTTGCATAAAATTCATCATTTTTAATTTCGGGAGGAATTAAACGGTTCAGGTCAGAATTAGTAATTTCGTTATTCATATTTTTAATTTGTTATTCTATTTTTTGCTCTGATTACCTATTTGCTTTTTCAATTGTTCTAAAAGATTTTTGTAATCTTGTCTTTCAGGATTCAGTTTTACTAGTTTTTCTAAAGGTTCGACTGCACCCTTGAAATTCTGTGACTCTAACCGTATTTTTACTAATCCTTCTAAAGCAGCTCTATTTTCTGGCTCTCGTTGTAACACCAACTTATAACCCTGTTCCTGTTGCTGTAATGAAGACTCAGCAGACACAGGTTGAGTTGAGGGATTCTCGATAACTTCTTGTATTGTAGGAACTATAGCAAAAAGCCCAGAGCCAACAAAAGATACAATTGACACCCAGGTTAAAATCCTTTTTCGCCGCTCAATTTTCTTGCTGCGGTTAACTAGGTATTCTTCTCCAGAACTAGCCATCTTTAAACAGTTACTGCGGTAAATACTTAAGTACCAGCAAGCCTCCTGTTAAGAGAATACCCAGCGTTGATCAAAAACTAACATTCTCGTTCAAAGTTTTTGATGGCTAGTAGTTTGCCACAAGGATTGTCACAAGCTAAAGAAGTTCGTAGTAAGGACTAAAGTCCTTACTACAAACCTATCAAAATTTCTGAATGTAAAGAAAATTTTTATCCTTCCCACTTCTCCACAATCCACAAAAATCAACCACAGATATCTTTAATTCGCAACAAAAGCATCAAATCTACCAAGCACAGCCATATCTTCCGCATCGAATTCTACAGGTGTCCCACTACGAATGAGTTCGGCAAAATCTTCATTGGGAACCATCACAGTCAATGTATATAAACGTCCTGAACCCGTATTCTCAATTACATGAGTACCAGTAGGAGGCACTAATAAACTATCTCCAGCTTTAATGGAAACACTTTTACCATCACAAGACGCCCTACCTTCCCCTTTGAGAACAAAAAACATCTCTACAGCTAATTGATGACGATTTGGGGGAGTTTTACCACCAACATCAAAAATTTCCACACAACAAGTTAGGGAAGTATTCGCGATCGCTGGGTCAAATACGATCGCCAAACGATTTGAATCCTGGGGGCTAATACGATAAACTTGGTAATCTTTGGGAGATTTGACAACAGGAATTACACAGCAATTGATCATATGTCATTTGTCCTACTCTTCGAGAAGCCGCTTGCGCGTCTATGTCATTTGTCATTTGTCATTTGTCATTTGTCATTTGTTAGTAGGGATGTTACGCCCCTACTACCTACAAACTATTAATTGCTTTGAAAATTGCTTCTGAATCTGTGACAAAACCGAAACACTGTTTGACGTTATATAGTGTTGCTAACCAGCAATATTCAGGGGAAGTTGTCGCTGTACAATCTTTAACTAATATGCAGTCGTATCCTAAAAAATTGGCATCTTGTAAAGTCGCCATAACACATTGATCAGCATTGACACCAGCAAAAAATAGTGTCGTTCTGCCCAAGTTCCGCAGGATAGTATCTAAAGGAGTATCCCAGAAAGCACTCATGCGGTATTTATCAATAAAAATATCTCCTGGTAATTGTTCGAGTTCATCTACCACAGCTGCTGCCCAACTACCCTTCATCAGTACCTTAGCACCGTTATTAGGTAATGGATCACCTAACCCCACACCTTCGCCTGTGGAATTGTAGACGTGGTGTATACCTGCACTAATATTGAGTAAGTCAGGACGGTTTCCCCAATTTACCCATATTATCGGAACTCCAGTTGCCCGCAGTGTTGGCAATAAATTTTGCAAAGGTTTGATTGGTTGACGTGCTGGGTTGACATCTACACCAATATGTGATAACCAACCATCAGGGTGACAAAAATCATTTTGCATATCAATGACGAGGATGGCAGCTTTTGCGAGATCAAGGCGCAGATTTTTGGTTTCTGTTGCTAAGATAACGGGTTGTGGGTCAAGGGGAGGACGAGTGATATCTGCGATCGCCTGATTTACTGCCCAAGCGTTTGGTGCAATTCCTAATATCCGAAGAGGCAGATCCATAAAAGCAACATCCAACATCATTGTTTACTTTGTAACTTGAAATTAGCTCCAGAGCTGGATTACTTAATTAAGGTTAAACATTAGATGAACTTTACTATTCAGAATGCTTTAATTCCTGTCGAGGCTGGTTACACCACTGTTGATGTGCAAGTGATTGAGGGAATTATTAGTGCGATCGCACCCCAGCTTGAGGTGGTGGGAACAGCTATTAACGGTGAACATAAACTTTTATTACCAGGATTCTTCAACGCCCATACCCATTCATCGGAAATGTGGCAACGGGGGATCATGTCTATGTTACCCCTAGAATTATGGCTAGCAGAACTCTATGATTTCGCGCCTCTCGATCCCGAAAAAGTTTACCTCAGTGCTTTAGGAACAGCAGTCGAAACTCTACTTTCTGGCGGTACGAGTGTCGTAGATCATTTAGTATTGATACCTGGTAAAGAACTAGAAACAATCGCCACAGCAGTTCGCGCTTACAAAGAAGTTGGTATTCGTGCCTTTGTTGCGCCCCTGATTCAAGATGAATCGATTACTGCTGGTATCCCATCCGGGGAAACTCAACAAACTCATGAACCTTATTTTCGCTCAACGCAGGCAACATTAGAAATAATTGAAGCAGCAGTAAAACAGTTTCATCGTCCAGAATCAGGTGTTAATATTCTCGTCGCCCCAACTGGTATCCAACTGTGTTCTGATGCTTTATTTGATGGATGTAGACAGTTAAGCGAAAAATACAATCTTTGTCGTCACTCCCATTTACTAGAAACCAAAGCACAGGAAAAACTAGCCCAAGAAAAATACGGTTGTACCGCCGTTGCACATCTCCAACGCATTGGTTTTTTAGACTATCGCACAAGCCTAGCCCATTGTGTTCATCTCACTGACAATGATATTGCCATTCTCGCTGAAACTCAATCTAGCGTAGTTCATAATCCCTTAAGTAACTTGCGTTTGGGTAGTGGTATCGCCCCAATTTTAAAATATCGGCAAGCAGGAGTAAACGTAACTTTTGGTTGCGATGGTGCATCTAGTAATGATTCCCAAGATTTACTAGAAGCGATCAAAATTGGTTCTATTTTACATAACGTCACTGATTTAGATTATCAGCACTGGATTACACCCAGACAAGCAGTAGAAATGTCTGCTTTGGGTGGTGCAAAGGGATTGAATACAGCAGATAAACTTGGTTCTCTCAGTGTTGGGAAAAAAGCAGATTTAGTACTTTATGATCTGACTAATTTATCATTATTACCGCGTACAGATCCAATTGGTTTATTAGTTTTAGGACGTCCTAGTAATGTAGTTAATAGTGCGTGGGTGAATGGTAAACAAATTGTTGCTGAGGGGAAAGTCACAACAATTGATGTTGATAAATTACGACAAGAATTATTTCATCACAGTCAGTGGGATACTCAGCGCCAATCTCAAACAGTTGCTCAAATTGAAGCACATTATCGGTTGGTGATGGGGTTGTGATCAGAGAGCGATCGCATGATTTTAGTTTAGGCGATCGCTGGTAAACAGACAAGGCAAAAATCAGTCTACTTAACCCCACATCCTCCTTATACCCGCTCCCCAATCCTCAATCCCCAATCCTCAGAATTTCACATCTAAATCAACCCCCAATGCTTCTTCAATTTTGCGGAGGTTCTCAATGGAAAGCGCTCCTTTGAGAGTTTCCTTTTCGATGTCATACCAGTAAGTGCGCGACACACCAACCTCATCACATATCTGTTCGAGAGATTTCCTGGAATCTAGTCGAGCTTGCTTGATGCGATCGCCCAAACCTTCAATTTCAATTTCTTTGACTTGTCTTATTCGCATGATCGCACTTATTACAAAACGACCTAAATAGAGTAAAAATTTAACTCATTATTTTATATTAAACCATGAATTCTTAGTTAGCAAGCTAAAAATTCTTAGTGTAATATAAAAAATATAGAGAAGGCGCTCCGGACTCATGATCTCAAGCGCCTCTCTATCTCAAAACAACTATTCATCGTTTTGATTATTCAAAATTGTAGCAATGACCCAACCAATTTTTTGCCACACACCGACTAGAGGCTTTGTAAATTTAGCTTATGCTCGCAAAGTTTGCTTTCGGAGGGTGAATTATAACATGGCTTGGCAATTTTCCTGCCTCATCATTTGGAGTAATGGCGAAAAGGAAAGTTTTTTGGCAAAGATGCTGAATTGATAGTCCAAACACTAAAAAAAGGTTTGTAGTAAGGACTTTAGTCCTTATTTGAGGACTAAAGTCCTTACTACGAACTAGATTCCAATATTTTTACATTACTTCACATAGTTTGTTTTTTTCAAATCGTTCTACTTACCTGAGAGTTAACTAGCAGGAACTTTCAAAATCAAACCATATTTATCAAAAGTTGCTAGGGAAACATCAGGAAGATGGTTGAGCATTTCATTCCATGTACTGTAAGCCATTAGTGCTTCCACAACAACTGAAAGAGGTTCAGAGAAAATGTTTTCAAATTCTGCTTCACCTGAAAGTTGATTTTTATAAGCTAACTGTTCTTGTGGAGGGATAAATTGAGCATTAATATCTGGACGATTTCCTCTAGCATCAACACGGTACCAACCTATTTTCGGTAGGTATATTGCGTTGAAACCATGCAAACTATAGGGTTCACCATGATCATCAATGCTTAGTCTCTGATAGCAAAAACCTGCTGGAATACCATTCGCTCTGAGTAATGCTGCTAGTAAATGACTCTTTGCATAGCAATAACCTGTTTTGTATTTGAGTACGTCTGAAGCTTTACAAGTTACAGGATTCATTTGATAGTCACAACTATGATAAATTTCATCTCGTACCCATTCAAAACAAGCTTTAGCGATCGCCTCTGGTGTTTGATGCTTTGATGCGAGGTTTTTCGCTAACTCCAGAACTGTAGGATGTTTCCAGTCAATAATTTCGGTTGCTTCTAAATATTCTTTCATCATCTACTACATCTGGATATTTATCCGTAAGTTCAATAGAACATCGGGTAAGTTAACCAGCATTATGACTGTTAGGATTAATACTTATTGGCTGAATGCCTATGCTTTTGCTATTTCGGCTCACAAAACCTAAAGTTACTCGTTTCATCAGCCAATGTAAGCCAACGAGTATAGCAAAAGTAATGGCAATTATCACTAAAGGCTGTTTACCCAAAGTTTCTTCTATGCCTCTAGTTAACAAAGCATCCGGTTGAGTGATAAAATCCCAACTGTTAAAACGTAAGAATCTACCCCAATAAATACCAACAGCACATAAGGCATGAGTGATCATTTCCATCCAGACAATCCATTGACTCTTGCCAATACGGTGTAGATAGTATCCCACATTAATCAAGGAGATAACATAGGCTTCAAAACCAGCCATGATAACTAGGAAATACACAGGAATTAGCACCAAGGTAATCATCCACACAGATTGAATTGTGCGGATATCGTCGATGAGGTGAATAATATCAGTTAACAAATAGGGTGCATTTGGTAAAAAAGCGTAGAAGACCAAAAATCCTAGCCACCAAACCCAAGAACGTCCACGTTTGATGCGAAACAGCCAAACGCTCAAAGCTAAAGGTATAAACGCCAGAAATAAATTCCAAGTCATCCAACTCATATTGATTTGCAAGACCCGTAGAACTTTGGAAACCAATTCAATCAGTTCCGCTTTCATCGCTCCTTCCTCAGAGAATTATGTGAGTGATTATGTATTTTCTGGATATGAACTCAGTTGCTTGACTTATCAAACAACTACAATCTGAACTGTGATTGTCGTCTGACTCTAGCAAATCGGTATTATGGGACTTGAGAAAATAAATTTGTATGCATAAACTGACTTTGCTTTGGTGTTGATATTATTGGGAAGACTAGTGTATCAATCTCCTAGTATAACCAGAACTAAAAAATAGGCTACTACCTGAGAATGGAATTATTGTTATGTTTGTAACTATAGTTATAGATTCCACTCTGACTAGGTGCTTTTCCCGAAAGGAAGATGATTTTCTTGATAACAGATTAATGGTGATTGACTAATAATAAATTTTTTTCTATGAATTTGATTGTTGCGGAAGTAACATTGCTAGCATTATTGAGACAATCTAGTAAAATCTTGTTAGCGTTCCAATATTCCTGTAATTTTTGTAAGTCATTCTCATTAAACTGCCAATCATGACCTATTTGGCGATCGCGAATGATTAAATCTCGTAATTTACTGGTCCAGATTTCTCCGTTTTCTTGCCACCATCCTTTCAAAGCTATTCTACTTTCTTGGGGTGATGGAAGTTCCTCGTGTAGATTTTGCAGTGACTGCTCTAGATCAGAACGATCTTGTAGTAAGTGCTGTAAGTCAAGAGCAAGTGCAATCGCAGATAAGCGTTGATAGAAAATATCAGTAGTCATCTTTAAACTAATAGTCAATGCATGTATTAATGCCATGTCTAAAGCTAAATCAACAGCTAATTTTCCTGCTAATCGACTATCTAGAGATAAAGCCAAAGTTTGATTATAAGAAAGAGAATAATCTGGAGGCAGCGCCAGGGTAAAATAAAAAGCACGTACACTAGCTGGATAATAAGATACCTTTATACTAGAAGTTTTTTCACCTAACCAAATCAGAAATTTTTGCAATTTCTGATTTGAAATCACCAAATTATCTATTTGTTGTTTCATTAATAACAATAATTCATCCGCAGGTCGCATCATTTCCGCAGCTAGTAAAAAAACTTCTCGCCAACGTTTTTCTCCAATATGGATGACAAATTCTTGCAGGTTTTGGGAATTTCCAACAGTAAGTATTTCTCTCGCAGTTAAATATTCTTGAAATGTTAAATGCGAAAAAGAATAAATACTGCGCCCTTGTTCGAGTAATAAACCGTGTTGTGCTTCAATAGCTTGCAATGCAGCAGCGCTATTCAGACCTAATGCTTCTAAATCTGTGGGCGCATTAGGAAGATCACGTAGATACTCAGCGATCAATAATTGGATTTTGGTTTTTGAAAAAAAATAATCTCCTTGAGTAAAGGTAGTTGCTGCTACACGACAAAGTAACTTAATTTTATCTAGTAACGACAAATTGCGATAAACTTCATCTATTTTAATTCCTCTAGCTTGATCCCAACGCACTAACAACAATTCTAATGCTTGCTTGTAAAGTTCTGAGCGCAAGGCTGGAAAATCTCCTAGGAATTGAAATATCAAGCAAGTAAGATTTAGTAAAATTGGCGTTGTTGCTAACTCTAAAATTTGCTGATTTTCTGGTAATTCTAATTTTTTCATAAATTCAGCAGCCTTGGCTTTTCCCTCCCAAAGAGAAATTTTCACTACAGCTACAAACCATTTATCTGCAAAAGTTGCGATTTGTGATTTACTTAAATCAGCAATTTCAACTTCAGTAAAACCCTTAAACTGATATTGTTGAGCAGCAAGACGACAAGTAATAATGATTGTATTCTTATAAAATTTTTCAGAAAAATTGTAGATTTCTCTAATAATTATTTCACTTTCTGTATCTGTTAATTCATCTAATGAATCTAGTAAAATCAATGCTTTTCCCTGAGACAATATTGACATCAATTCAGATTCAGGAATACCGTAATCATTAAATTCTTGATAAATATATGTTGATAATTTAATTTGATGGCTGTCATGATTGTTTTTAGCCAAATTTTTTAAACTGATAAAAACTGGTAGATAATCGGATTTAAACTTACCTTGATTACAACGAACTGCGATTGATTGTAAAAAAGTGGTTTTCCCAGAACCTGTTTTACCAAACACCATCAATTTGGAGTACTTAGCAACTGCTTCTAAAGCAGGAATTCTTTTTTGATGAAAATTAGTTAAATTAAAACGGTCTAAATTATTAGAATCTAGCCGTTGTAATTCAGTCATATCCAGCCATCTTTTACTGGTGATTTCTTCAAAAAAATCGACTTCTACATAGATATCATCTAAACCTATGGGTCTAGCAATATCCAAAAGATGAAGAGTTCCACATTGAGCTTGAATTTTTTCGTAGTGAGCAAAGCGTGCTTTTCGTACTAGGGTGTCAATCTCTGAAGTATTTTCCACGATTGTTTCCAAAGACATTGATTCATCAGGACATTGTTGAGCAATTTCTTCTGCGTTTAATCCCAAAACTAAACAAATCTCATTAAAGACCTGACTATCAACAGCTTTACCAGTGAAAAACTTCCAAATTGGCTGACGAGTTTCTAAACCTACTTCATCAGCGAGATATTCTTGAGTCCAACCTTTACCCTGAAAAGCCTGTTTAGCTTTTCTAATACCCTCAGCTGACGCTTGCAGCGATCGCTTTGCCATGGTTTTACTATATCAACTAGCTATCTATAAAATTTATACTACTAAATTATACAAACAACTACGAAAATATACTAGAACGCAAACACTATTAAAAATATGTGTGATATAACTCAAAAGGCAATATAAGTTTGTAGTGAGGACTTTAGTCCTCAGAATAAGGACTAAAGTCCTTACTACAAACAAAAAATGAGAATTGTATGTGACACTTGTGTAAATCCTAACTCTTTTTTTAGTCACAATTTAAGTACGTGAAGAGGTAGACAAAAACTTTTGAAATTCACCTGCTGCTACAGAACGGCTAAACAGAAAACCTTGCATACCATCACAGTTATATTGTTGTAAAAACTCAAGTTCTGATTCAGTTTCTACACCTTCAGCAATCACCTGAAGATTCAAATTGTGACCCATTTGAATCAATGCTGTTGTAATAGCTGCTTTTTGGGGATCGTTGCCAACGTTGTGAATAAAGTAACGGTCAATTTTCAACTTATTGATAGGTAATTTTTTTAAATACATTAAAGAAGAGTAGCCTGTACCAAAATCATCAATTGCAATTTTTACACCCAAAGAACGTAATTCATTCATTGTAGTGATCGCAGTATTGATATCCTGCATCACCAAGCTTTCAGTAAGCTCTAATTCTAGGTAATGTGGTTCCAAATTACTCGCCGCTAAAAATTTCACAATTTTTTTACTCAAGTCTGGTTGAGCAAATTGACGAGCTGAAAAATTAACAGCAATACACAACGGAGAATAACCTGCATTCTGCCAAGCTCTATTCTGTTGGCAAACATTTTCTAAAACCCATTCACCAATCGGAATAATTAAACCTGTAGACTCTGCTAACGGAATCAACTCAGAAGTCGCAACCATTCCCAATTCTGGACTTTGCCATCTCAGTAAAGCTTCTGCGCCAATTATTTTTCCAGAATTAATCTCTACTTGTGGTTGATACTCAACATAAAATTGCCGAAAATGTTCTTGCTCAATGGCTCCTTGTAAAATATTTTTAACAGCCAACATTTCGGAATTAAAAGCTTTAAGTTGTGGGTTAGCAGAAAAATATTGTTTTAACGTAGCTTGTTTTTGTAAACGCCCATCGATTGCACTCAATAATTCAGCACGAGTGAATGGTTTTGTCAGATAGTCATCTGCACCCAATTCCATACCTTGGCGGAAGTCAGTCTTAGTTGATTTTGCCGTGAGAAAAATAAATGGAATTGTTGCTGTTAGTGGTTCTTGGCGTAAATTGGTTAGTACGCCATAACCATCAATTTCTGGCATCATTAAATCACACAGAATTAGGTCGGGAACCTCAGTCAAAGCTAACTTGATTCCTACTTGACCATTAGCAGCACCAATAGCTTCAAAATCTTCTGCCTCTAGCAATTCGATAATATTTTCTCTGACAGAGTTTTCATCTTCAATTATTAAAATCTTAGTCATGGTTTTTTTTATTTGTTGATGATTATTTGTTAATTTTTTGGAGATAACAAAAATAACTAATCATTACTTAATGGCAAAATCACAGTAAAGGTTGTTCCTACTTCCACTTCACTATGCACTAAAATTTTTCCTTGGTGTAAATCTACACATTTTTTGACAATTGATAGTCCCAAGCCGGTACCTGGGATATTGCCAACATTTGCAGCACGATGGAAAGAATCAAATAAAAGGGGTAAATCTTCTTGTGGAATACCAATTCCTTGATCTTTTACTTCAAATACAACTCGATTTTCTTGTTCAGTAAGAGTAAATTTGATAATGCCACCGTTAAAAGAATATTTGATCGCATTCGTGAGTAAATTTCTGAGAATATGTCCCAGCAAGTTTTTATCCATACGACAGTGCATAGATTCGTATTCACAGTGAAAGGCGATCGCATTTTCCGTGTCATCTTCCGTGTCACCATCCTGTTGCAATTCTTGAATTAAATCATGGCAGTACTCAACTAAATCTAGTGATATTGGTTTAAAATCTAGTCTTCCCACTTCTGCCTTACCAATTACCAACACATCATTTAACATGTCAGTCATGTGTTTAACACTGGTTTGAATGCGGCGTATATGGGAGAGTAATTTTTCTTCTGTCCATTTGTGATGGTAGTGTTCCAGCAATTCTGAAGAAGAAAGGATCGTAGTCAACGGTGTACGGAATTCATGAGAAGTTATGGTTATAAACCGAGATTTGAGTTCGTTGAGTTCTTTTTCCTTTTCTAAAGCAGTTCTCAAGTCCTGTTCCAACTGCTTGCGTTTGGTAATATCTACCCAATAACCAACAATTTCTACTGATTGACCAGTATTATCCCGTACGAGTTTGGCTTGATCGTATATCCAGCGATAACTACCATCTTTGTGTAAAAAACGGTACTCACGAATGCATTCTCCCTCATTCAAGAGGTTTGCCATTTCCGTGAAAACATAGGATTTATCTTCTGGGTGAATGCGATCGCTCCAAAACCTAGAATGTTCTAAAAATTCCCACGCCTCATAGTCGAGTATGGCAGTCACGTTGTCACTCATGAAGGTAATTTCATAATCACCATCAGATTTACAGGTATAAATCACAGCTGGAGTTGCAGACAATAAATGTTGTAGCCGTTGTTGGGACATTAACAAGGCCATTTCTGCCTGCTTGCGCTCAGTAATATCGTTTTGAATGCCGACGTAATGAGTACATTTACCATCAGCATCAAACACCGGAGAAATATTTAGCTCATTCCAAAATAAAGTACCATCACGACGATAATTACGTAAGATTACTGTGCAATTTTTTGCTTGTTTAATGGCGTTTCTAATTTCTTGTATTTCTGGTTGATTCGTATCAATCCCTTGTAAAAAACTACAGTTGCGACCGATGACGTTTTCTGGGGAATAACCAGTGATGTCCTCAAAAGCAGGATTGGCATAGATCATTGGCAAATTTGGCAGTCTGGCATCAGAAATCACAATGCCATTACTGCTAGCATCGATCGCGCGATCGCGTAAGCGTAAACTTTCTTCTGTTCGCTTGCGCTCAGTAATATCTGTAGAAATACTACAAATGCCATAAGGGATATCATTGCCATCTTTCAACGGAAATTTGATAGAGAGATAAGTATTTAACGCATTATCTTGAGGAATAATTTCTTCGACCTCTGTTGCTGTGCCGCTAATCAAAACATTGTGATTATTGACTGCAAAATTATTAGCAATATCGCGGGGAAAAATTTCGTATATGCTTCTGCCTCTAACCTCCTCTTGAGTGAGTTGAAATACTTTTTCATACTCGCTATTAATCAGTAAATATCTGTTTTGAGTATTTAATACAGAAATAATCGCAGGAGAATTATCTAAAATTGCCTGTAGTATTGCTTGAGTTTGCCGCAATTCAGATTCCGCCAGTTTAAGATCATGAATATCTGTATTGGTGGCGAACCAATTTAATATTTTTCCGTCCTGATCTCGCTGGGGTACAGCACGTGATAAGTGCCAGCGATATGTTTGATCGCTTACCCTCCGCCAGCGAAATTCTAATTCTAAAGGTTCACCTGTAACTATAGATTTTTGCCAAGCATCAAAAAATTTAGATAAATCTTCTGAATGCACCCAGTTTTGCCACTTCCAATCCAACATTCCTTCTGAGTCACAACCCAAATAATCTTGTATGCGTTGGTTAATATACTCTACACTTCCATCCGGTCGAGCAATCCATACTTGTTGGGGAATAGATTCTGCTAAGAAGCGAAAGCGTTCTTCACTTTTTTGTAAAGCTGCTTGAGCTTCTAGGCGATCGCTAATATATTCAAAAGTTCCCAAAATACCAACTACATTACCTTCAAAATTATGTAGTGGCACTTTATTTGTTTCTATCCAAGTTTGTTTGCCATCTGCTGTTTGCAGAGACTCAATAATACGATACTCTGGCTGAGACGTACTCATCACTCTAGCATCGCATTCACGGTAAAAATCTGACTCTTCCTTTTTCCAAGGTAAATCGTAGTCTGTCTTCCCCACAATATCTTCTGGACACTCCAGACCAGCAGCAACAGCAAAATTACGGTTACAACCTAAATAATCTGAATTTTGGTCTTTCCAGAAAATACACTGGGGAATATTATCCATCACTAACTGCAACATTTGTTGAGATTGTCGCAGCTGCTTTTCAACTTGTTGACGTTCGGCTGATTGATTTAGAGAAGAACAGATAATTTGTAAAGCCTGAAAAATAGTATTTAATGTAATTAATCCGACTAATTTATTTTGCTGATCAACTATTGGTAGTAAAAACAAATTATTTTGTCGAATAAATAATAATAAATAAGCAAGATTTTTGGCTTGATGATATTCAAGAGTGATCACCGAAGTAACCATTACTTGTGAAATTTGCACTGTTTGGAAGTCAAAGCCACAGCAAACTAACCTAATTACATCTTGATTTGTAAACCATCCCAGTACCCGCATTTCATCTGTCACCAAGACATAATTTGCTTGCTGTCGATTCATGAGTGTGACAACATCAAATAATGATGTATCCGGTGTAACAGTTAGAGGAGAAAAATCAATTACAGAATCTACAGAATCTATCGATGGTAAAGAGATAAATGGAGTTAAGGCGTGCATAAATAATTGCAATAGCCTTTAGCAAACAAATCAGGTGAGAACAGTAGATTTAACTATCTCCTGATGTTTGATTGGCTAAATTTGTAATATTTGCCTGCAAAAGATATTTGCAAAGTATTTAAATATGTTCTATTAAAAGTTTTTAATATTACTAACTTCAACAGTATTACTACTTAAAATTTTGGGGATCGGGGATCAGGGATCGGGAAAAATCTTCCCTTGTCTCCCTTGTCCCCGGTCGCCATTAAATTCCCGCAGTGCGTTCGCCGTAACGTAACAGCCTTTCGACCGCCACCAAACGATTTTCCCAAGCTTTGACTTGATAGGGTTCATTCACAGATTGCGATCGCATCCAGACTCGAAATTGAGACTGGAAGCGAGCCAGAGTTGCTTTTGCTAGCCTAAATTTACTTGCATTTGGTTCAGCAGCCAGTTGATTTAAAGCGCTTTGTAAAACTTCTGCTTGAGTGTGAAAATCCGAAACTGCGATCGCGGATAACTTCAGTTCGTCGTTTTGGGAAACAAATTTCCATTCGCCTACCAAGGCATTATAACGGGCAGCAGCAGCAGCAAAAGGCTGACGAGAGGGAATCGGTTCTTTTTGTGTACCTTGTCTTTTACCTTGAGTCCGACTGAAAACTTTATGCAATTCGTTGTTAAAGTTCTCAGCAGCAAACAGAGCATAACCACTAATAGGCAAATCTCTGACTAATTGGATTTGGTCAAACGCCTCGATGGTCGGTAAAGAAAGCAGACGAATTCCTGGTACTAGTAACGTAGAGCCTAATTTTGGAGAAGCGATCCAAGGTTGTGCCAATCGCTCAAAGCGGAGGGTATCTTGAGCATAGGTCATGGGAATAATTACGTCTACATCACCTTGTCTTGCCCAAACTTCCCAATTTTGTTGAATTTTCTGAATGCGTTCTTGTTCTGGTAAGGGAAATACCGCTACTGATAAAATCAGGTTCGGTCTTTTCGCCCGCAAATTCTTGGACAATTCCGCAACAAAGCTATTTACTTGCTGAGTACGAAATTCTGTCCATTTCTGCCATAATTCTCTTTGGCTGGGAGAAATATTGATTGGATCTATACCCGTAAGTTGTTGAAACTTCGCTCTTGCTGCTTTGCCATAGCCATAAGTCCTTCCCGCACTTGGATCTTGGAAAGGATAGCGAATATAGTCTAACTGTAGACCATCAACTTGATAGCGGGTAACAATTTCCTCATACAGTCGCTGTAAGTATTTCCGCACTTCCGGATTAGCCTGATCAAAGAAGGGTTTTCCTTGACCTTGGGGAATCATTTGACCACGCTGATCATAGTTTGCCCAATCTGGATGAGCAGCAAGCACTGGCCCAGGATAATTAGGGTTAAGGTTGAGAATTTGATTGTGGCGTTGATTACCAGCCGCGAAAGTCCAAACCCAAGCGTGTAATTCCATACCTCGCTGATGGGCTAATTTTACACCTGCTGCTAGGGGGTCCCAACCACGAATCAGGGGATTTTGCTGTGGTGCAACTTGACTAGGATAGATAGTGTAACTAGAGTTGACTGTTTCAAAATATACTGTGTTGAATCCTGCTTGTGCCAAGCGATCAAAAATTTTAGCCAATCCCTTTTCGCTACCAGCCCGCACGATTGTACCTCGATCAAGCCAGATTGCTCGGATTTCTGGTTGAGCCAGTCTCTGATCAACAGGAAATTGTTGCCATAACGAAGACTTGGCCATGATCCAATTTGAGCGTGCTTGAGCATACTGTTTTTGAGCGATCATCTGTGGCAAGTTTTTGACAACTTCCCTTGCTTGTGCTAGCACCTGCTCAGTATTCTGGACTGGTGCGCCAGATTTAATCGAAGCAAATTCTGCTTGCTGTACCTTGACAACTTGGGAATTACCATTTTGTACCGCAGCTGCTAGGTGAGCGCTTTCGACTCGACCGATGAGATTTTCTAACTGTTGTTGGAGAGCGATCGCTTCGTTACGACTAATCGGTGCATTTGATTTAGGTTCTACATCCAAACGCACCCTCTGCTCAAGTTGGTCTATAGCCTCATCGGAACGCGGGAACGTAATATTAGGTAGAGGTCTGGGTTGGGTAGCAGTAGCTGTAATTTGAGGAGGGGGTGAGCTTGGAGTGGGGGATATACTTGGAGTGGGAGAAGTGCTAGCAATGACGGAGGTAAAGCAGTTGGATGAACCTCCTGGTACTTTACTAATAAAAATAGAAAACTTTTTGAGATGACGATTGAGTGCAGCTTTTAACCAAGCAGTATCTGTCTGCACACCAGAAGCTGCGTCTACTCCCCAACGCCAACCTAACAAAGTAGAGCGTTCTGTGGTTAACACTGCTGGGGGTTTATCTTGAGCATCCCAAACAGCACCTGCTTGCGACGCCATAGCATTAGGAACCATGACACCACCACGCACTGTACCAAGCAGATCACCTTGGTTGTCGAAATTATGTGTAATTACCGAGGATGGTTGTAACTTTTGGGGAGAATTGAGGCTAAATCCCCAATATCCACCTAACAAAGATTGCAGCAGTTGACGCACTCCCGGCGCTGATGAACTCCCCACTGGGCCACTAGCGATCAAACGTCCACCATTTCTCATCCATTCTTCGAGAGCGATCGCTTGTATTGGTGAGATACTCTCTACATTCGGTAAAAATAACACCGGGCGATCGCCCCAATCTGCTGCACTCTTAACTTTATCTAAAGAAATTACACAGTACTTGGCCCCGATTGCTTGTAAGCGATTTTCAATTCCCGCCCACTGACTAGCATTTTCTTGGGTATGGACAATACTAAATACAGGCTCTTCAACAGTTGCAGCGATTGCTGGTGCGATCGCGAGTAAATTATATAGTATAAATATAAATTTGATTTTAAAAATAAATGATTTAGTTGTTTTTATATTTTTTAATTGATTTCTTTTAATCTTTTTATTTAACACTTCACTATCTACTCCTCACTTAATATTGGTCATTGGTCATTGGTCATTGGTCATTAGTTGGTAGTTAATTTCTACAACCAACAATCAACAACCAACAAACCAATTATTTAATACAGGTCTCTATTAGTTCCTCTACTCCGGCAACAGGAAAGATGTTTATATTTAATTGACGGGCTAATTCTTTCATATTTATATCATCTAAAAATACCAATTCACCATGTTTTAGCATGACACTTGGTAATAAGATTCCATCTCCTAAATCTTGCCCTTGTAAATTTAACAATAAATCATGACCAGTGAGCAAGCCCGTCACGGATATATTTTGTCCCCAATAATCACTATTGAGAGCCTGCATATTTACTTCTAAACCTTCTACCGAATTCAAGCGTTTTAGAATTGGTTGAAATACTTGTTCGACAGCGTTACCCACTACCCAAGTAAATCTTTTTTGTTCTTGTATTTTCGGTGGTAGTAATTGATTAGCAGTTTCCATAAACTGCTTAATAAACAAGCGGATTGAGCCGACACCGTTATCAATTTGGGGATAGTCTTCATATTCAGACTCACATGGTAATTCCTCTCCTGCGATTAAAAACCATTCATCAGCTAACCAAGCAAATGTAGAATCAAACTTTTGTCGAAATTGCTGTTGAAGCGATCGCACTTGTTGGATCACTTCTTGAGCTTTTTCTGGTCTAACTGGTGTCAGTTCGTCTTCTTGGGGGCGAAACTTAGTTAATCCTACTGGTACTACTGCTACTGAAGCAACAGCTGGCACTTCATCAGTATGAAATGATGCTAAATCTGTTAGGGTTTGTTCCAGATGCTTGCCATCATTTATACCAGGACATACTACTACTTGAGCATGGATTTGCAGCCGCCTTTGTTGAAACCACTTGATGTGCCGCAAAATTTGTCCAGCACGGGGATTTTTCAATAGTCTAATTCTTACTTCGGGTTCAGTAGCATGAACCGATACATATAATGGAGACAACCGCATTGCTTCAATACGTTGCCATTCCCGTTCTGTCAAATTAGTTAAAGTCAGGTAAGAACCATATAAAAAGCTTAAGCGATAATCGTCATCTTTGAGATACAAACTTGAACGCTTACCTGGTGGTTGTTGGTCGATAAAACAAAACGGACAGCGATTATTGCACTGAATTAAATTATCAAATAAGGCAGTTTCAAATTCTAATCCCAAGTCTTCATCGTAGTCTTTTTCGATTTCCAAATGATGAGTTTTACCAGTGGCATCTAAAACTTCTAATTCTAAAATTTCATCAGCACATAAAAACTGATAATCAATTAAATCGCGGGGAGGTGTACCGTTAATAGTGACGATCGCATCCCCAACTTCAAAACCAATTTCTGCTGCAATAGAATCAGGTAATACTTTGGTAATTCGAGCCGGACGAATAGTAGTCATTCGATTTTAGATTTTAGATTTTAGATTTTAGATTTTAGATTTTAGGTTTTAGATTTTAGGTTTTAGGTTTTAGGTTTTGGATTGACTCCACGGATAAATCTGTTTTCTTATACCCTGATTGGAATTATCGGTCATTGGTCATTAGCTTTAGGCTAATGGCTATTGTACAGACGCGAGGAACATCGCGTCTGTACTAATGATTAATGGCTATTGTACAGACGCGATGTTCCTTGCGTCTCTGCTAAAGAATTCCTGCACCAATTGCACCTAGAATTGCAGCTCCAAATCCCAGTCGATACCACACAAATACCCAGTTGCTTCGCCGTTGCAGGAACTTCAGCAACCAAGCAATCGATAAATAGGAAAACACGAAGGTTGAGGCGATACCGATCAACAGTGGCAGGAACATATGCGATTCTTGAAGCACGTCTTTAGTTTGAACAGCTGTCGCGATCGCTAGTGTTGGTAAGCCTAATAAAAATGAAAACCGAGCAGCAGTCTCTCGTTGTAAGCCAATAAATAAGGCTGTCGTCAGGGTTGAACCAGAACGTGAAGCTCCTGGTAGAAGAGCTATCATTTGTCCTAAACCTACAATAATCCCATCTTTAATTTCTACTTCTTTAAAACCACGCTTGCGCGAGCCGAATTTCTCCGCCAAACCCAACAACGCCGCCATCACAATTGACATTCCTGCAATCATCAAAGGACTTTCTAACTCAACATCTAAAATCTTGAGTACTAAACCGCCCAATAATGCAGGAAACGTGCCAATCGCAATCCCCACAAACATTTTCCACTCAAATCGCTGCCATTCCTTATGCTGAAATGCTAACCAAGCACCACCCAATATGTTGCGAATGTCTTTCCAAAAATATATTATGACCGCAAAAACGCTGCCCAGCTGAATCCCATCAATAGCTGCTTTACTCCATGTCACTTTCCAACCTAAAACGTCCCGAAATATGATTAGGTGAGCGGTACTGCTGATCGGCAAAAATTCCGTAATCCCTTGGACTATACCTAAAATAAATCCTTGCACTATTTTCCCAATCAGGTTGGATTCATCCGCAACAGCATTACCAGCTGTTTGCATCAGATGATTTCCTACAGATAAAAAAAATTCTACTCCACCTGTTACAAACATTGTTCCCATTAACCACACTCCACAAATAGCTGCCTAACTTTAACGAATTATCCAACTTTACGTCTTTGGAGTCAGTTGTACCGGAAGAGTATTTTCTTAAAAACACTGTAACGCTAGGATACAGAGACACTCTGACGTAGGAATGTAATTGGCTATTTCTCCGCGTCTTTGTGTCTTTATTGAAAATGTAGTTTTCCTGCGTAAAAGTCCCTGTATGATAAAAGATATAATTATTATGCCCCTGGGGGGGATATATGTTGTGATATCTTAAATAAGATAAAGTTAAGTAAATAATATTAATAATCTTTGGTTAACAATACATTGTCTTCATACACTGTTTCTACCAGCGTTAACACTGAGACGGAGACATTCTCCACTTCTGGGCATCAGCACATGCAGGCGCCAACTCCGCTTGTAGTATTAGCTTCTGCTCGCCAAACCTGGTTAATATTTGCAGCAGCTATATTTTTAGTATCCGTACCAGTATTTATTGAAGCGCCTCTGGTGCGATCGCTGCCGTGGTTGAGTGTTGGTCTGACATTTTTATGGGTGTGGCTGAGTTTCTTATTAATGTCACGTTCCGTAACATATCATTGGGGAGATTTATTATTTGGATTTAGCTGGAGTTGGTTAGCTGGTTCGATTTACTGGGGTTGGTTACGTTGGGAACCTTTATGGCACCTACCAGTAGAATCTATCGGTCTACCATTTGCGATATGGTGCTTGCGTCGAAATTGGGGAAAAGTTGGTAATTGGTTTTATTTGGGTTCTTTACTAGGTACTGTCTTAACTGACGTGTATTTCTACTTAGTAAATTTAATGCCCCACTGGCGACAAATTATGCGAGTAGAACCAGAATTTGTGCCATTAATCTTACAGAACGCTTTAGCACAAGTACAGACGCCTTGGGGAGTCGCCTGGGCATTAATTCTTGCTATGATTCTCACAATGGTAGGAATTTTACCTTTAGGTAGAAAACAGTGGCACTGGTATGCTTTTGGTGGAGCGGTGTTAAGTACAATTTTAGTAGATAGTTTATTTTTGGTAGCTGCCCTTTTGGCCTAATATCATTTCACTTTTTTGATGATACAAATACATGGGTAGGGGCGTACACATCGTACATCCCTACAGTAAATCCAATATGTATCAGGATTTTTGTGAAACGGTATAATTCCAGTTCTCTCAACTTCGCTAATCAGGATTTACGAAATCGCTCTTTTCAAAGAGGTAATTTAATTGGGGCAGATTTTAGCGGTGCGGACATTCGCGGTTGTGATTTTAGTAACGCCCTATTGCGGGGAGCTAATTTTAAGCAAGTCAAGGCCGGTCAAACTATTCCACACTTAATAATTACAATCATTGTTGCAGTATTTGTGGCGATCGCTACGTTTCATGCAATTAGTCAGATATTATTTAACGTTCTGGGTGTAACACCTGAAGAGCCAGGTTGGTTTTATACGATCATTTTTTTCAGTATTTTGGGTATTGTCACAGTTGCCTCTGCTGTTAGAGTTATTAGTGACACTAAATTGCTCATCAAGCGTATTGCTACAACAGTTTCCGGGTCAGTATTAAGCGCATTACTAGCTTTGTTTTATCGCGGAATCACCACAATCCACAATCATCCACAGGTTGGTATAAAAACTTTAATTTTGAGTGCGATGATTACAGGATTTCTCGGTTTTTACTTTCCCAGAGGATTGGTGAGTGTTGCAGTTGGGGTTGCAGGTACGGTAGCAGCGTATGGTTTTGCTTTTTTACTAGCAGCAATGGCATTTGCATACTTAAGTACCCTGCATCTCGTTTGGGGATTAGTATGGGGGAGTTTGTGTGTGGGAGCGATCGCACTAGTGATGTTTTCACTGATTCACAATGTAAAAGAAATCACAAGCTGCTTTGCCACATCATTTCGCGGTGCTGACTTAACAAACGCTAATTTTGAAAATGCCAAACTTGGAAATACAGACTTTTCCAAAGCATTAGGCTATCGAAATTGTGATTAAGTGGAGGGAACAGGGAACGGGGAACGGGAAGTTGAAGAATGTGTAATTAATTTTGTTTAGGTACTTATTTTCATATTTGGTTGTGGGATTTTCCCGTGATTGACTAGTTTGAAATATGAAACTTCGAGTTTAAAACGAGAAACTTCAGGTTTGAAACATGAAACTTCACCCTCAGAACACGAAACTTGAGGATTCAAACCTCAAAACTGATTCACAAAGAATCAATAACAAATGCTTCGCCCCTAAGAAATACAGTGATTATACTGTGAATAACAAGATAGCAATCTTAAGTTAGTCCAGCTATGCCCCTTACCTTCAGCTTTGCTCTTAGTCAAAATCAGACGTTTGAATTACGGTGTGATTATGGTTCGCGGCGTTTGGATAGCGATGAGTTGCTAGCGCTGATTGATATATGTGAAAAAAATTACTATCTACGACAAAAAGATAGTCCACCCGAACTCATCCAACTAGGACGACGACTTTATCACTGGCTAGATGGTAAAGAAGGATGGCTGAGAAGGGCGTTAGATGAAGCGGATGAGGGGACGATTTATTTAGATTTAATTCAAACTACCGAGGCGCAAGGATTAAACCCACAAACAGAACGCATGGCGTTAGGACTGGCGCATTTACCGTGGGAATTATTACATGATCGCACTGGATTTTTACTGACACGACAAGATATAGCAGTATTGCCAGTGCGTTCTATGCAGCAACGCAACACTCAAGTGATTGGTGTGCAGAATCGCCCTTTGCGGTTGCTATTTATGGCGACTGCACCGGAAGATCCTAGAGTTGCAACGCTGGAATTTGAACGGGAAGAAGCCAATATTCTGCAAGCAACCAAAGATCAGCCGTTGGCGTTGATTGTTGAGGAAAGCGGCTCAGTAGAAGAGTTGAAAAATCTGGTTGCATCCTACGACGAAGATTATTTTGATGTCTTTCACATCACGGGACACGGATTAATTTATACCAATCAAAACTACAGTTTTTTGCTGCGCCAAGGACAAAGAATAGCAGATCACACGCCCTGCTTGATCACTGAAGATGAGGTGGGAAATGTCCAACTTACTACCGTCAATGATCTCGCCAAAGCCTTTCGCGGACGCTGGCCGAGGGTGATTTTTCTGTCGGGTTGTCACACCGGAGAAGTTGCGAACAAAGGGACAGTACCCTCAATGGCGCAACAATTGGTGAAGGCGGGGGCGGGTGTAGTTTTAGGTTGGGCGCGTCCGGTGTATGACCGCACAGGTATTATTGCAGCAAAAGCGCTATATCAGGCTTTGGCGACGGGGGCGACGGTAGAGGAGGCGGTAAAAGCAGCCCAGCAAGAGATGATTGCTGAAGAATGCACCGACTGGCACTTATTACGGATTTATCGAGATACGCGCCCGATTGAGCAGTTGGTAACACCCTTGAGAACGAGGGGAAGAGAAAAGCTGGTATTTACACCGCCAGAAAACGAATTCTTGGATGAAAATAATATAGTTAAAGTCGCCAGTAGTTTGGAATTTGTGGGACGCAGGCGGGCTTTACAAAGATGTTTACGGGCGTTGCGAGAAACTAGTGACAACATCGGCGTATTTATTGCTGGGATGGGGGGACTGGGTAAGAGTTCCTTGGCGGCGCGACTGTGTACGAGAGTCAGAACCCAACGCGAAGATTTTCAGCAGGTGGTGTTGATTGGGGTTTTGGATGAGATAGGTTTGCTGAATAAGCTTTCGAGTAAGTATGAACGGTTTGCTGATGTTCCCGCACTTCTCAACGAACCAAAGGTTTCTCTCAAGGGACGACTGCAAAACTTTTTTGAGGCGATAGAAAACGAACACAATCAGCCTTTGCTATTAGTGTTGGATGACTTTGAGCAAAACATCCCCACAGCTAACATTGAAAATAGCTCATTGCGGATGACGGCTGAAGCCTACCGGATTTTAGAGGCGATTTGTGCAGCATTGGCAGAAAATAACGCTGTGAGTCGGTTGATTGTTACTAGCCGCTATTTGAAAGCGGACACTTTACCACCCCATCGCCTGCATTTAGAATTTTTGGCAGCGATGAGCAAAAGCGATATTGATAAAATCTGCCGTCCGTTAGACAAAGAAGTTAAGCAACAGCCAATCACGCAACGAATTATTAAAGTAGCCGATGGTAATCCCCGCTTGTTGAAATGGCTGTTAGAAATCATTCAGCAACCGAGTTTAGAATCAGATGCACTTTTGACTCGTTTAGAAGCGACTGAGCAAAAGTTCCGCGAGAATATTTTGGCACAGACTTTGCTGGATGCTTTGGAAGTTGAGGAGAAAAAGTTGCTGGCGCGGTTGAGTGTGTTTCAATTGCCAGTGACAGAGGAAATTATTTTTGACCTCTTCCCAACCCCTCCGCTACAAGGGAAAGGGCTAGAAACTTCTTCTTTGCTTGGTAGGGAAGAAGGACAACGGGATCTTTCTTCAACTCCTGAATTGGGAGATGGAGAACTTCTTACTCCCTTAACAGAAGTGGGACAAAGGGGAATTAAGTCATACCTAGCTAAACTTACTAGCCTCAGCCTAGTCGAATCAGCCACCACTCACCCCACCCAAACGCCCACCTATCGCGTCACCACAATTTTAGAATCATTGTTGCAACCTGTGTTAACCCCAGAGGAATGGCAAACCACTAGGAAAGCTGCAACCCAGAGTATTTATAAGAATTGGTGGAAAGACGCTGAAAACCATTACGAAGAACAAGCGCATGAAATCGTCAGGTTAGCGGTGTTGGCAGAAGAGAGAGAACTCGCCGTCACCGTTGGGGATAATATGGCGACAAATTGGATAAACAGTAGTCGATATGTAGAAGCGTGGGAAATATGCCAGGAAATTCTCCAGTTAGGAGAAGATTATCGAATTTTGGGAACTATTGCTAGGGCAGAGTTTGTTTTAGGCAGAATTGAAAATGCCTTCACTTACTACCAGCAAGCTTTAAACTTTTGCCCTAAAAATGACTTAAAAGAAAAATCTGAGATTCTCAACAATCTGGGACGGGTTTTTGCTCAACAAGGTAATACAAATAAAGCACTTTCAATCTGGCAATCTTCACTTGAACTCAGCGAAAGTATTAATTACTTTGCTGGTATTGCTGGTACTTCCCACAATATGGCACAAGTGTTTGCCTTACAAGGGGATATTAACCAAGCACTGTTGTTCTACAAGCGATCACTCCAACTATATGAAAATATTAACTGTATTGATGGTATAGCCGGAACTCTGCATGAAATCGCTAAGATTGTTGCTCAACAAAGCAAGATTCAACAAGCGCTTTCAATGTGGAATCGTTCTCTCAAACTATATGAAAGTATTAACAATATTCGTGGTGTCGCTTTCACCCTGCATGAAATGGCAGGGGTAATCGCCCAACAAGGTGATGTAAACCAGGCACTTTCATTGTGGGAGCGTTCACTTGAATTAAAAGAAAATATAAACGATGTTTTTGGTAGTGCTGTAACTCTAGCAAATATAGCTTATTGTGCAGGTGAACAAGGGGACAAAACTAGACAATTGAACTTGTATTTACAAGCGGTAGAAAAATTGGCAAAAGTTCGTGCTTACGTAAATTTAGCTCAAATTCTAGGCAACTTAGGGACTATAGCAGACAGCAAAGGTTTAACTTACTTCGCTCAAGCAATCTGGCTGACGCTGCGGATTCAAGCGCCATTGGCAGATACAATTTCTCTCATTCGGGCTTTGTATAATGTCGTACCTCAAGGCGACGAAATACAAGCTTTGCTAGGAGCAACTGCGATGTTTTTCTGCAACTACCGAGGCGAAGGACATCCGCAGTTAGAAGAACTTCGGGATATCAGTGTGAATATGGTAGTAGGGGCGGCGGGTAGGCAAGGAATAGAGACAGAGGAAGCTTTTGCTACTTGGTGGACTCAGCAACGCCTCAATGATCCAGAGTATTTCCTCCCCCGACTCAATCAGCGCCTAGAGGAGATTGTCGGCGATGGGTGGCTGTTTGATCAGTTATCAGTTAAGAGGAACGGGGAAGAGATTTTCATCAGATGATTGTCTTGTTTGAAACAGGAAACTTCGGGTTCAAAACGAGAAACTTCGGGTTCAAAACGAGAAACTTCGGGTTCAAAACGGGAAACTTCGGGTTCAAAACAGGAAACTTCGGGTTCAAAACAGGAAACTTCGGGTTCAAAACGAGAAACTTCGGGTTCAAAACGAGAAACTTCGGGTTCAAAACGGGAAACTTCGGGTTCAAAACGAGAAACTTCGGGTTTGAAACATGAAATTTCGGGTTTGAAACGGGAAAATTCTGTGTACTGAAAGCTTGCCTGCAAAGCCCATTTTTTCGCTCAAAAATTTTTCTCCGCGTCTCCCTTTCTCGGCGTCCCCACGTCGGTCAAAACGCAAAATCTATAAAACCCTTGAAAGGTTCTCTCTTCCCCGTTCCCTATCTCCACGAATGAATTTAATTTTGTCCAACTACTAATAACTACTAATACCAATTCAATTAATGATTGCAATACATCCTTAGTTCAAGACGCGATGAATCGCGTCTCTACAATATGGTCTATTTGTCACATTCTTTTTTTAAATTGGTATAACAATCTTCCACAAATTCAGGACGACTTGATTGAGTCAACTTTAGCTTTTCTTCTAAACTTATCCAATTTTCTTGCTCAATCAGGTGAATTAATTCGTCAAGATGATGGCGATATTGTTGGAGCGATCGCAATACTTCTTGTTGATTATACTGCGCCATCATCATTCCTAATTCTGGATTTCCGCCTCCGACACGACTAGTATCTCTAAAGCCAGAACTAGCTAATTTTTGTGCTAATTGCAACACTTGGGCATCGCTTTCACCCAGACAAGCAGTAATTAAAGTAGCGCTAACCATGACTGGTAAATGAGAAATCCAGCTAACTGCTCGGTCATGATGTCCGGGAGGACAATAGTAAAGTTTAGATCCCAGTTGTTTGACTATTTTCTCTACAGTAGATATCGCTTCTGTGGGTGTTGTAGCAGTTGGTGTCAACACATAAGGTCTATCAATAAATAGATGTCTTTGTGCAGCATCAATACCACTTTCGGCTGTACCGGCCATGGGGTGTCCACCGATAAAATTTGTCCAGAGGGGAGAAATTGCCTTCACTATCGGCGTTTTGACTGAACCAACATCCGTGATTACAACATTAGTAGGTAGATGAGTAATCAACTGCTCAATTGTGGGAATAATAAGCCCAATCGGTGTACAAATGAATACAACCTCTACGGCAGTTAGTAAACTCATGTTAACAGATGCTTCATCTACACTACCAAGAGCGATCGCCTTGGTGCAGGTTGATTCCTGACGACTAACTCCAAATACATAATGTCCATGCGATCGCAAATCTAAACCCAAAGAGCCGCCAATCAGTCCAAGTCCTAAAATACCAATATTCATTGTGATTTCGACCGAAATTCAATTACCAGTTAAGATATCCAACTTTACCCACTATTCAAGTTGACATCCGGTGAGGTAAACCAATGACTTTAGAGGAATTGCTAGCAAAATACGAAGTAGGAGAGAGGGACTTTCGCAGTGTTGATCTCTCGGAAGTCAACTTAAGTGGTGTAAAACTCAATGAAGCAAATTTTAGTCATGCGAATTTGAGTATCGTTAACCTCAGTGGTTCCCATCTGTGTGGTGCTGATCTCAGTCACGCCCAGCTCAATGTAGCGAGATTAAGTGGTGCTTATCTTAACCAAGCCAACCTCAACTACGCCAGTCTCAATGTCGCCAATTTGATTAGGGCGGATTTGAGTCGCGCCCAACTTCAATCAGCTTCCTTAATCCGTGCAGAGTTAATTCGTGCTGATTTGAGCCGTGCTAATCTGTTTGCAGCCAATCTCAGTTGTGCGGATCTCCGAGAAGCGGCGCTTCGTCACGCTATATTGCGCTACGCAAATTTGAGCGAGGCAAATTTACGGGATAGTTTGTTAACGGAAGCGAACTTAGAGGGGGCTAACTTAAATAACACCGACTTAAGCCGTACTGATTTCAGGGGTGCTAATTGCCGTAATGCAGAAATGAGACAGGCTAATCTTAGTCATAGTAATTTGAGCGGGGCGAATTTGAGTGGTGCTAATTTGCGTTGGGCAGATTTAAGTGGCGCAAATCTCAGTTGGGCAGATTTAAGTGAAGCAAAATTGAGTGGTGCGAATCTGATCGGAGCAGATTTAAATAATGCCAATTTAACTAATGCGACTTTAGTTCACGCCGATTTAACTCAAGCCAAATTAATCAAAGCCGAGTGGATCGGTGCGGATTTATCAGGGGCAACTTTAACAGGTGCTAAACTTTACTCGACCCCCAGATTTGGTTTAAAAACCGAGGGTATGATTTGTGAATGGGTTGATCTTAGTCCTAGTGGCGATCGCTCCATCATCCAGCATTTTAATACCGAAGAATCACGTGAATTTTTTAACGAAACTCCACCAACAATTCGGATTATTGTGGATAAATCTTTGGATCATGAAGCCAATTTTGCTATTGCTGGTGCATATCACCAAATAAGCCAACAATACCCTGAATTAAAACAACCTCCGAGTATGGAAATTGGACGTCGCCGCACGGTTTTTACATTTCGTGTCGATAGCGATGTTAATTTATTGCCCATAGCTTACATGATAATTCTTCCCTTCCAAGATTCTATAAACACTCAAAACAACATTCGCACGTTATTGGCGATGATGAACAGGGAAAATATTTCCTCTATGAGTTCATTATCTCCTCAGCGCTTGCAGCAATTAACTACATTAATTGAAAAAGTCATAGACAATAGTGCTGTGATCAAACAACTCATCAACATATTGAGAATTACCAAAAAAATCAAGTTTTTTCAAGCACCAACCCAGATGATTTTAACTAATTCCAGCGCTCAAAGCTTAATTATTCATGATCATCCTCACTTTGGTAGATTTGTTGATATCTCTAACGTCCATGCATCTAGAAACGATAGCGATTCCCTAAGCACTACCAAAGTAATAGCCCCTTCTGAAAGCATGATGATTGATTTTCTCAAAGGATTTCATTATATAAACTAATATTTAGTAGTGAGTGAAAATAAATAGTGGTAAATAAAAAACTATATAACCACTAACCATTAACCAAATATAGGAGTAAAAATGCGCGATTCCTTTAACCGAATGATGGGTAAGACTCGCTATGTAGTTTGTCGTCTTATGTTACATTTAGCGGGATCTGAAGTTGCACCAATCTTGGGAGTATTAAATCGTGGTGCGCGGGAAGCAATAGATTCTGATGGTGATCTAAATGTTTTGGGAGAAGGATTAGTAGAAATTTGTCAAACTCTCTTGCAATACGATGAATACTGGCTTTCTGCTGCCAATGAAGGCGATGTATTTTGGAACGAAGGCGAAGCGGGAGATTATGTCAATGAGTTGTTTACAGACTCAGCCCAACGTTACAAGAGTGAGCCAGATTTCAGTTCTGAGTCTGATTATAATGACTCTTTTTCTATACCTGTAACGCGCAACGTTGTTGTCATGATTACGATCGCTTATCAAGGAGAAGTACCAGAATTAGAAACCGACCTCGCCAACATCTATGCCTTGAAAGAAGGTTTCAAAGCTTTAATCAATTTGCATTATAACCATAAACTCCAAGCGATTCAGGTACATTTTTCACCTGCTCAATTAGGTGATGAACTCACTAACGATCAACTTTTGCAATACTATCCAGAGTTGATACCTTTGTAATAGTCTTTGTTCGTAGTTGATTGTTGTTTGGAACAACTAACTAACAACTATTAACACACATCAATTCCCAATTTGATTGAGAAATTGTTAAGCTCGAAGATGAGAAGATAGTTAAATGCTGATGAAAATTTTGCGTAAATTAACAGTAGTTGTTTTAACATTGAGTTTGTGTTTAACCACAGTTGCCTGCGGCGGTGGAGCAAATCAAAATCAGCCGCAAGCTAACAATGGCAATCAGACAACAAACATTAGTAAGTTGAGTGATGGTCAGTATCCAGTTCAACAAGCTACCTATAACGATGCGGATGGAGTATATACTCTGTTTTTGCTTAACGCCACACCCCCAACTGTTAGAACTGAAAATTTGCAAATGGCACGGCTGACCGATGATGAAATTAAACAGGGTAAGAAAACTTACCTGAAAGTGGAGAAAGGACAGCCAGCGATGTACTTAACAGAAGATTTTAAAATTGAGTACGTCCACAACGTCACCCAAACTCAGACAAATCCTCAAACCGGACAGCAGGAGACAGTAGTCGTCCGTCAACAAAGTAGTTTTTGGACACCTTTTGCTGGGGCTTTAGCTGGTCAAGCCCTTGGTAGTCTGTTGTTTAGACCCCAGTACTATGTACCACCTGTGTATCAGCCAGGACTACCCTTGACTGGTTACGGCGGTTATGGCAGAAGCTATAATGATGCCGTTTCCAGCTATCAGAGTCGTTACAATCAGCCACCAGCAGCAGTCAGAAATCGCACTGCTTTCCGCACAACAGGGAACATCCGCAGAACTCCCAATACCTCTACTGTACGTACAACACCACGTACCACTACTGGTAATCGCCCGACTGGTTCTGGTTATGGTAGCAGTACCCTCAGACCATCTGGTAACTCTAGTTCTACTAGACGCGATTCAGGTAGAAGTTTTGGTAGCGGTCGTAGTTCTTCAAGTCGTCGTAGCAGTGGTTTTGGTAGCAGAAGACGGTAGTACTCTGTCAATTTTAAATTGATCGATAAGAAAGTTCGTAGTCAGGACTTTAGTCCTTATTTTTTAAGCACTAAAGTGCTTACTACAAACCTTTAATTCAAGGGGATGCAAAAACGCGGAGACATGGAGGAGAAAATGTCAAAAAGACTCTCCCTTGTCACCGCGTTTTCCTTTTTTCCTTGTCTTTCTTTGCTCTTTAAGCCAAAGCCACAGCTGGTTGTGGCCAACGTCCCACAGCCTTACCAATAACTGCGAGTTCTTGCATTAACTGGTCGAAAGCCTCTGGTGTCAGAGATTGAGGCCCGTCTGACAAAGCTTTCTTCGGGTTGGGGTGAACCTCAATCATTAAAGAATCACACCCAGCAGCAATAGACGCCATTGCCATCGAAGGTACATAAGCAGCCCAACCAGTACCATGGCTAGGATCAATCATAATTGGTAGGTGGGTCAGGTTTCGCAACACTGGTATAGCTGATATATCCAAAGCATTGCGTGTATATTGGCGGTCAAAGGTACGAATTCCTCGCTCGCACAAAATCACATTTGGATTTCCCGCCGCCAAAATATATTCAGCAGCCATCAACCATTCTTCAATAGTTGCCGACATTCCTCGCTTCAGTAAAACTGGCTTTGGTTGCGCCCCTACTTTTTTAAGTAGAGAAAAATTTTGCATGTTTCTTGCTCCTACTTGGACAACATCAGCAATTTCTGCGATTTTGTCCAGGTCAGCAGCGTCCATAACTTCTGTAATAATACCCAGCCCGCTAGCTGACCGCGCTGCTGCTAATAATTCTAAAGCGCTTTCACCATGACCTTGAAAGGCGTAAGGCGAAGTCCGGGGTTTGTAGGCACCACCACGGAGAAATCTAGCTCCCGCAGCTTTGACACGTTGCGCCGTCTCAATAATCATTTCTTTATTTTCGACGGAGCAGGGTCCAGCCACAACAACTAAGGGGTGGTGTTCGCCAAAAGTAACAGGCCCATCAGGAGTATTGACAACTACTTCAGACGCTTCCCCGTGGCGGTATTGACGGCTAGCGCGTTTGTAAGGCTGCTCTACTCGCAATACTTGCTCAATCCAAGGACTAATTTCCTGAATTTGCAGGGGGTCTAAGTCGGCTGTTTCACCAACTAGACCAATTACGACTTTGTGTTTACCAACAATTCTTTCTGGTGTCAGCCCCCAAGTGGTAAGTTCCTCGCTAACGCGGTTGACTTCCGCTTCAGGAGAACCAATTTTCATGACTACAATCATGTTTCAGTTGCTAATTGCTAGTTGCCATTAATTATTATGTAATATCTAATATCTAAGAAACTCAGTTAGAGTTTGTGTTTTCTAGTTTTTTCTTGAGGTTTTAGTACAAATCTCTTTTAATTGTTACGAATCTATAGTAATTATTTAATAAATCACTTTGAGAAAACAAATAAAAAATAGAGCGCTCAGAAGTTTTGCTGCTTGTATTGGGTTAAAAGAATATTAATTTTTGCTGAGTTTAGCAATGTTGAAGTTTAATAACTTCAACACTTTTCTCAAATCTACCCAATACCCTGGAAAAATATTTATTCCAGATCAGCAATGATCTGAGTCTCTGAGCGCTAGCAATTATGTATTCTTTTTTTGCCGAGATTCACGCCAAGCTGACACCATCCGTCCAAAGTTGGTAGTAAAGTCATTCCAACCCAAGAGGGTTCCAGTTCTATCTTCATCCCAAGAGGCAGAAAGAACACCGTAAGATATTCCCAATACACCTAAACCAAAAAATCCCATATTCACCAATAAAACAGCGACAGGAGGTAGTTTGATGTCAGTGTTGGTGAGCAGGAAATAGCTAACAACCAAGGTCATAATCCCCAAAGAAGTTGGCACTCCAGCAAAACCAGCCACACGACGCATCATTCGTTGGCTGACTACTTGGGGAATCGCAACTTCTTCTTTGCTATAACGTGGTTTTTTCTTTTCCTTTTTTACAGGCTCTTGCTTAACAATTTGGGGTTTACTTTCTGCCTTGGCAGGTTTTTGACGCTTTTTATTCGGTTCAAATGGCAAGCGATCAGATTCAGCAGGCATAATAAGGAGTTCCTATCCACGAATGCCGAGACGAGCAATCAAAGCTTGATAATGTTCTCGACTATCTTTCTGTATATAGGATAAAAGACGTTTACGCTGACCGATCAACTTTAACAATCCCCGACGGGATGAAAAGTCTTTCTTGTTGGCTTGCAGATGTTCACTAAGACGGTTAATACGTTCCGTCAGCATGGCAATTTGAACATCGGCAGAGCCAGTGTCGGTTTCGTGTACTTGGTATTGGGAGATAATCTCCAGTTTGCGCTGTTGCGTCAGAGCCATGATTGAGTTAGTTGTCTATTTCTATAATTTATGCAGCAGTCTCCCATATTATCACAAACCTCCATGAATCTTTAGAGAACAGTAATTACCCAAGACATCAACATTGTTTGGCTCATCTCTTCCGCAAAGCGATCGCTTTGAGCTAAGGCGTAGATGTAAATCAGGAAGCGGCGGATTGGGGAGTTAAGTAGGTTGGTGAATCAAACTATGTTAAGTAAGGTAAAGTTATTGAAATAAGTCCGTAGTAAGGACTTTAGTTCTCAAGAAAGGACTAAAGTCCTTACTACAAACGTTTTGTTATTGGCGCTGTTTTACTTTAGTCAGAGTCGTGATTATTCGTTGGTCATAGGTAGTTGTTCATTTTTATTTTATGATTTGGGTATTTTCCTAGCGCTGAAAATTGATATTTCTCAGACGACGTAATAATCTAATTAAAGGTGATTCAATCTTGAGTTCAAAAGCTAAAAATTGAGTACGTTGCAGAGAATTAAAATTGTTGTCGCTGACAAGAATTAATGAACGCTGTCCATTTGGTAATTTGGGACCAAGAGTTAAACCTTCAATATTATCTAAATATACGTCAAGATTTCTCAAATCGAATAGTAGTTTTTTCTGGACTGGTTTAATATTTGAGGAGCCTGATGCTAAAAGACTGTTAATATTATGAATATCTGTTGCCTTTTCTAAAGAAACTTGAAACAGCGCAATATAAAATCCTAAACCAGTAAAACTTCGTTCTAAACTCAGAAAATGTCCTTGATTATCAAGAGCAACTAAATCCGGTATTCCACTAGCAAATTTGCGAGAAATATTAAAAAATGGTGCGATCGCTTCAGTCTGATAAAGATATTCTTTTTCTGGCTGATTTGTCAATAGATTATATTGCAAAATCCGACATGGACTACTAGTATTTGGCTTTGCTTCTGAACCATCTTGAATTAGAGCATTTTCGGTGGCTGTGAATAAATTATTTTCATTTGGTGTAATTGTGAGACTCTCAAAAGCTAAATTGTTACGGATACCTTTTTTTTCACTTTTATCTGGCAAAAATTTGTTTGGTATGGGTAGTGTTCTTAATTCTTTACCAGAAAATAGAGAAAACTCTTTGATAAAAGGATTTATTAATTGATTAGCATCACCTTCAGAAGAAATAAATACTGTTGACTTGTTGGTTAAGGCGATTCCTTCTGGATCTATACTACCATTAATAAAATTTTTACCTGCTTCGTTAATTAGTGGAGTAACGCCAACAATAGTCACATCACTATCTTGAAGAGAACCTTTGCTCAGGTTAATTTTTAGAGTATAAAAACGAGCCGCAGCTTTGTTGCTACGATCATCAGATATGGCATAGTACAGGTCATTTTTAGTATCATATGTAATTCCCGATAAACCTCCGACTTCAGTTCCTTGAAATAAAGAACCTTTAGGTAAGGTAGCAGAACCAATAAATTTTATATCTGCAATTTCAACAGCTGATGTTCTAAAATTACTTAAGAAAAGACTGATGATCAAAATCGCGATAAAAAATAAAATAAATTTGGGAAATTTCAAGATTTTTTTGATGAAGTGCATAGGGAAGTGTTGCTAATCATAAAATTCAACAACACGATATCATAACTCAGTTGGCAAAAAAGTTAACGAGCCAGTCTTTCACACTGCGCGTAGCACGACAATCATCTTCATTGTAGGATTGGATTTTTTCTATTAAAGTCCGATCGCCTGTTTTTAACCATTGGTCATACCAATATATACACTTAGCACCGCTGGCTTCAGGATAACGCCATTCAAAACCCAACCAACGTGCGATCGCTTTTAAGGCATAACTTTCCACAGGCAATGCTACACTCTGAGTTAGTTGTTCATATACATCTACAAACCGATTCAGTATAGGCTGTACAATAGCGTGGGGAGTATGATAAAGTTTAGCCAGTCTTTTAACAGTGTCAGATTCATAGACGCAAAAATGGTAAATTGGCGCATTAGGGTATTGCCACACTAAATCCAAAAATTGCTGCCATATTAATTCTTCGTCTTCTATTTTTTCTGCTAATAAAGAATAGAATTGCTCTGTGTTAGTTTGTCTATTAACAACCAAAACGCCTAATAAGTAATCTAAATTCAAGTCTGGTTGAGCTTCAATATCAAAGTAAAGCTCAATTGGTGCTGTAAATATATCTGGAGACGAACTAGTAAAACTTAGAGAATTAATTTGCTGTGGAGAAAGTAGCAGTAAACTCTGCTGTTGAGCAATACCACTTGCTATATTAGATCCATTTGCAGTGAAGTTATCCTCAGCAAGAGTTAAAATTTCGTCACGAACAGGTAGGATCAGTGGGCGATTTTCGATTACAGATTGAGCTTGGATTATAACTTTACAAGCAACTTGGCTATCAAATCCAGGTAAATTTTCCAGCAACGTTGGACTTGTTTGAGCTAAAGATTCTAATGTGGTGATCTCTAGTGCTTGTAGTTGAGTGTAGCGAACGGGTGTGATCCCTGGAAGTAGAGACAGGTGTTTTTGAGATTGAGCGATCGCATAACAACTGCTGTACCAATGACAAAGATTGCATTTTTGACGACTAATAAATATCTCTGGTGCTTTATTTATTTCCAGAGTTTGAATCAATTCCCACAAAATCCGATGCATTTGTGGCATTGCTTTCATCAAATCTACTGGATATCTGGTCTCTTTACCGCGTAAAATTAGCCAAGGCGCTTCTGGTTCTGCTTGCTGCACCATCGCTAAAATTTGGGCGTGAAATGCTGCTACAGTTTGATACTCTTGCTTAGGACGTTTTCCGAGTTCGATATTCACCGGAACATACATCCAATCTCCAAAGCAAGATTTTCCTGGCTTTTTAATTAGTAAATCTGGACGACTTAATAGGGTATATCTTTCTAAATCAGGGTAAACAGGTGAAGCTGAAGAAGACACAGGGAAATTCAGACGAGGGGACACTGAGAAATCTTCACTTTCTGTATCTGTAACTTCCTGTGTATCTGCCAACTCGTATGAGTGCAGGTGTATATCAGAGTACTGAGTTAACAGTACACCATGATAAATACACTCTACCCCCCGCTGCATTAACTCAATAGTCGCAGTTTGACCTCTGTACCAGTCACCTTGGGGATAACTGGGACGGTAAGAATTCCACTGTGCGAGGATTGTCTTTTGATGCGCGATTTTGTCTCGCTGCAACTTGATCAGCAAATCATTTGCACCATCTGTTTCTTTGAAGTCACCGTGGATATCTAAATAAGGCCGGCGCTTACAGCGATGGTATTGCAGCAGTAGTTCAGCACTAATTAACATTTAATACACTGTTACTCCCAAAGCCTGATAACCTTGGGACTTTAGGATTGAAGCCACCAGTTTTGGTTTTCCTACTCCTGGTATCACACTCTTGTATTGTTTAACTTTGGCAGACTACCAAAAAGAGTGAATTTTTGTATAGTCTATCTTATCTTAAGATACTACAGTTTTAACCGCGATCGCGTTATCAAAACTGTAAACTCTTAATCTAGCAGCAAAGGCGTGATCCATCTGTGTTTATCGCCTTCCAGGGTGGTCGATTTTTGATGCCCTGTTTATGTAATTTATGACATAATTTTATACTTAGAAAAGGGCATCTCTAAAAAGATGCCCGTTTTGCAGGACAACACCCTTCGTGGGTGTACCTACACCTTCCCAACAATCAGCAACAGTGACTAATGTGTGATTAGCCACACTCACAGTCACAGACGTGATATTAGTAATTTTATTAACTCAATATTTAACTGCCACCTGTATATATACTTAAGTTATTTGAACGCTAATCTTCAGGTAGATAATTCTGAGAATAGCTTTTTTACTATATTAAGTATGCTTTGCGATGAATTTATCATGCTGACTATAGCGATAAACTACACCAGAAATGCCAGCAATAATTAACCACGAAAGAGTATTGAGTCGCAAATCAAAGAGTGTGACATCTGCTGTATTAAATAATACCCAAACTCCAAAGACAACTTGATAACTAAAAAATATTAATCTATCTTCGGCTTTAATAGCTTTTGAATTTAATAATAGTTGCATACCTGCAATGAATATCCAGCCTAGTAAAGCACAAAATAACAAAGTTGCAGGTAATCCGGTTTCAGCAGAAAGCATCAAAAAAAAGTTGTGGGGATGACCTAACCAAATATGCATTTTAGTTTTGTAAAGGTGTGTAAAGTTGCGTAAACCCCAACCAGTCCAAGGACGTTCTTGAGTTAATGACCAAGCAAATTCCCACTGAGTTTTGCGGAGGAGGGCGACTGGTCTATCGGGATACATTTGGTCATTTAACCGCGCCCAAAAGTAAGCAGGTACTAATTTACGAAACAATTGAGCAATGGGTGGAGGAGCAAAAGCAGCTAAAAGTATAGTCGTGGCTATAGCAGTGACACCAGTGACCAAAAAGTGCCAACCTTGATAAAGTGCATAAATTAAACAAGCAAAAACAGTGATCGCCCATGCATTACGCGAATTGGTTAAAATTAACCCCACAAAATCAATAATTACGATGAAAGTCAGCAAAACAACTGACACAGTAGAACAAGGGAGACGCAGAGGTAGGGAGATCCGAAAATTCAGGGAATAATTGACTCTTAACTTCTGATATGCTTCTAGCCACAAACCCAACCCAAGCACAAACACGATCACCAGATAACCAGCCAAAGTGTTAGCGTACATGAAACTAGAAGCCATACGACCGGGTGGGTTTCCTCCAGATGCGATCGCCCAACCAAAAATACTTTTCCAATGGGGTGGTGTAGTCCAACCCCAAAACAATTGTCCTAAACCAATGATGACTACTGGTACAGAAGTAATTACCAAAACCCAAGATAGTTGACGCAGTTGTTGTGGTGTTTGGATTAAGACACTAAAAGCAGCAAAAAATAAAATAAATGGTAGGAAATTCCATAGACCGAGAATAGCCTCCTTTTGATCAAAAGCAAAGACAGTACTAATGACGAGCAATATACTTAAAACCGCAAATCCCAAATTTTGGGGTTGACGAATAATTCTGCGGTATTTTATTAACCATGTTCCTAATAACGCCACACCTAGAAGTACACTCCCCAATAATGGAAATAATGGAAAGACTAGCAATCCAAGCTGGGCGCAGTACCACGAAAATTGTAGTTTAGGATCAGGATGGTGTAAAAATGGTAATTTATACTTGGTCATTTGTTCTTTGTCATTAGTCATTAGTCATTTGTTATTTGTCACTTGTCTGTGGTTTATTGTTAGTTGTTTCTTATATTCCACTAATAAATCGACCTCTTGCAAAAATAATCAACTACCCTTCCCCTACCCTCCCCAAAACGGTGAGAGATTTATTCCACCCGTTTCGGGGAGAGTGGGGGGGGTTAATTCGACTTTTGCAAGAGGTCTAATAACTAATGACCAATGACCAATGAGCAATAACCAATGACTATGTCATCAGGCTAATTCCCAACATTCCATACGAGTGAGCCGAATTTGAGCTAAAGCGAAGATAGTTGGAATAATTCGACCATAGTTAACAGCGATCGTTCTCCATCCCAAATCTGCAAAAAACCAAGCCCACATCATCGGCCCTACAAATGCAAACACACTCCTGACAGTACCATAACGAGCTGCATTTACAGCCATACCTCGCTTTGCCATTTGCAATGTTACGTAGTTTTGAAACTGTACTGTAGCAGCACCACCACCTCCCAGTGCGGCTTGTTTAGTGACTTGATAGGTAGCAAAATGCATTGCAAATTGACGGGCAATTTGCTTGAGTAACAGTGGCTGGATCACAGAGGTGACAGCCAAAGCGCTACCTCCTTTGAAAAGTAAACCCAAGGGATCACGCTGCAAAGAAAGTGGTAGTGGTTCATTCAGTTGTGATTTTGCCAACTGGTGCTGAACTTTTGCAGTCAACTTTTGTTTATCTTTCTCCGGCAATTTTTTCCATACCCGTCCTAGCAAGTGTAAAAACACTTCTGCTTCTAAATCGATAGTTGATAAATCATCAGAATAAGGTATTTTTAAATACTTACAGACCTGGATCAGTGCTTGCCGATATGTTACTTGGTTTGTACGTCCTCGCAATACCGTCACACCATCGGCTGCTAAAAAGCGAAAGCGTTCCTCCAGTGCATCTAGCCAAGCTTCACGACCCTGGCTTTGTATTTCTATCGGTTCAGGTGTCTGAATATAATCTAGGGGATTGAACTTACGGCTAAACATAATTGCCGTTAAGTCTTGCAATTCATCTTCAGTGGCAAGTTCGAGTACCGCCCTCAGTTCATCCAATTTCCCTGCCTCCCTTCCATACAGCTTTATCCTGTACCTTATTCTACTATTAGCCTTCGGCAGTCATTTGTCTGTTATTAGGCAATATCGTACTGGAAAATAGCTGGAACAAAGCACAAAAGCTGATTGGCAGTGTATTTGGACTTACTCTTTGACCCTTTACGACTAGTCAAAGTTTCTGTAGTGGTGATCTAAACAAGGGAATAATTATCGTTTGATAAATTCCTATACCCTTACACCCGGAAAATAGTATAATTTAATACTTTTATTTTAACAGAGCAAAACAACACACTTCTTTTTATTATTTCTACATTTAAATAATGTTATTTTTACTGATATATCTGATTATGATTCCGAAATGCTACAACTTTCATTTGTAGCTGTTTATATCCCCATGACAGTGGGATTTACGCTTTTTTATTATTCACGCACTTTTTATGAGCAGTAGTAGTTCCACATTGACAAAAGTTGCGAGAGTTTCTGGTATTGCTTTGCTGACTATATCTACGATAGTTGCAATTGCCAATCAGCCTAGTTACGCCAGTGGTACAACCTTCTTTTGCGCTAACAGCAAAGGTTATCCTACAACCTTTGCCAAGACTTATAATGGCCGGAAAATACCAATGATTCGTTGGGTTCCGAACAATTACTTTGCCTCTAAGTTGTCTCCTGCACAACGTTGTCGGGAAGTATCGGATAGATTTCAAAGAAGCTACGATAACGGCACTCTTAAAACCATTATTTCTGGTACACTTAACAAACAACCTGTTGTATGTGCTGCTTCTACCACATACGATACTTGTAACAACAATAATCTTTTATTTACTCTCAAGCGTGGTACTAATGCTAAACAGGCTGTGGAAAGGCTGTTAGATCGTGGTGGTTTGGCAGCGGGGAGAATACTTAATCAAAATAGCGACAATACGCAGATTTATGTAGATTTTGATACGTATCTCAACAGCATCAAGCCCGAATAATAAGGTAATACCTCTTTCTTACTTATAGTGATGAATGTGGTGATATAGGCTTTACTTTCTGGATTAACTGAAAGTAAAGCCTTTAGTTTTGGCAAATGTGCGATGCTTGCTCCGCATAAGTAAGTCGGTGAGAATAAATCAAATTATGTTAAGTAACCTACAATTATTGAAATAAGTTCATAGTAAGGACTTTAGTCCTTTCTTGAGGACTAAAGTCCTTACTACAAACCTTTGATTATTTGCGCTGTCTTACTTATCTCTATATGTTCTTACTGAGTTAAATAAAACTAGTTATTGCAATTGCTGTTATTGGAATTAAGATATTATCTATTTCTTTGGGGCTGAATCCCTCTACGAACATCGACACAAGAGAAGTTATTAAAATCAGGTTAATATTCAAAGCGCTGGGAATAATCAGCCACACAAAAAATATACTAGCAACAAAGGCAAAAATAAACATTGATAAGCTTCCTTCGATTGATTTATCGCTCAATATTTTATATTTAAATTTGCCATATCTTGAGCCAATAATTGGTGCAAAACCATCACCCCAAGCCAGACATGTCATAGCGACAATTCCAGAGAATGTTTTATAAAATAAAGTCCCACAAATAATAGCCATAATGACAAAATAAAGTGGTCCTTTGAGTAATTCACCCCTGTCTCCTGTACGAGTCATGGTTTTGACTGCTTCGTCATCAGGGTTGGCAAACAAACCTTTTTGAATTAAAAGAATTAACCACACTACCATGATCAAAATATTCAGGTATTTTGACCAATGTAAATCGTTATAAAGTGGTAAAAAAACAATTATTGAACCAGCACCAATATGTGTTATTTTGCGGCTAATATCTTGGGGTAGACCAAAACTAGTCACAAAGAAATTCATGAGGGCTACTAACCCAAAGACATAAATAAAAGTCAGCACAGTGGCAAGTAAATTTCCAACCAACGGACTGACTTCTAAAATAATAGATAGCATACTCAGCAGTTAGGATTTAGATTTGGCACATACTTTATCTTCCCAAAAAGAGTTGTCTTGCTCAAGATGCTAAGTTGATATTGTGTATTTCTTAACCTAATAAAATAACATGGAAAATAATCTAGCTTTTGCCTGCTGCCTTCTAAATTATGAGTGATGTCTCTGCTTTATCCACCAATTCTAAAATCCAGGAAATAAATTCTCATCTGCGGCTGTTAGTTTTAAGTAATGGTCATGGAGAAGATTCTATCGCAGTCCGCATCTTACAGGAACTCCAGCGACAACCCCACCCACCAGAAATTTTTGCTTTACCTTTAGTAGGGGAAGGATACGCCTACCGAAAGTTAAATATTCCCGTCATCGGTTCAGTACGCACTATGCCTTCTGGTGGTTTTATTTACATGGATGGATGGCAATTCCTACGTGATCTGGGTGGGGGATTAATACAACTAACTTTTAATCAAATTCAAACTATACGCAGTTGGGCCAATTCTCAACAAAAATTTGGCAAAAATCACGCCATCTTAGCTGTAGGGGACATCATACCGTTATTGTTTGCTTGGATGAGTGGCACTAAATACGCTTTTGTCGGAACGGCAAAATCAGAGTACCATGTACGAGATGAAAATGGATTATTGCCACGCAGCAGTCCATTAGCACGGTTAGGGCATTTTTCTGGTTCAGTTTACCATCCTTGGGAACGTTGGTTAATGAGCCATCGTAATTGTAAGGCGGTGTTTCCTAGAGATTCATTAACAACAAATATCTTACAACAATGGCCTATTCCCGCTTTTGATGTTGGTAATCCCATGATGGATGGTTTAGAACCAATTTTTCCGACGGCACGATTTTACAATAGTAACAGCGAAAATTCAGGATTGGCTCGACCATTAATGATCACTGTTTTACCAGGGTCTCGTCCTCCAGAGGCTTACGCTAACTGGCAAAAAATTTTGATGGCGGTGTCTGCATTAATCACCGTTCCTCAAGAACAAAGTGTACAAGCCTACACTGGAGGCAAACTTGTATTTTTAGGTGCGATCGCTTCTAGTTTACATTTTGCCAGTATGCACCAAATTCTTCAATCTCACGGTTGGCATCCTTACCCAGATTCTCCTGTGACAATTCCTGATGCCGATGCCTTGACATTTAAACAAAAAAATGCATATTTTATTTTGACACAAAAAGCTTATAATTATTGCCTGCATATGGCAGATATGGCGATCGCCATGGCGGGAACAGCAACCGAACAATTTGTGGGTTTGGGTAAACCAGCAATTACTATTGCTGGAAAAGGACCGCAGTTTAATCCCAAGTTTGCCAAAACACAGAGTCGGCTTTTGGGGCCAAGTGTAATTTTAGTAGAACAACCAAATGAAGTTCCTCAAGTAGTGCGATCGCTTTTTGCTAACCCCGATAAATTGCATGTGATTGCTGAAAATGGTTTACGACGGATGGGGAAAGCAGGTGCAGCAAGGCGGATTGCAGAATGTTTGATTGAAACGATGTTTTGAGAGGAAGGGGATCGGGGATCGGGGACAAGGTGGGAGACAACTTATCAGTTATCAGTTATCAGTTATCAGTTATCAAATTAAACTGGTAACAGTTAACAGTTAACTGATTCATACCCAATCCCCGTTCCCCGTTCCCTGCTCCCTGCTCCCCGATCCCTTTTCTTCACTTCGATGCAAGCAGTTGTGACACCTCTGCATGTGCTAGGACAACGCCAGCTTCACGTTGCAAAGCTGCGTAATATTTTCTGGCAAATGCGTTACCTTCTTCTTGTGGTGTTAGCAATACGCGAACATCAGCAATCATATTTTCGACATCTTCTAGTGACATCGGTTGATCTGCTTGCAGCATTTCATCGATTTGCACAACTACTTCAGATATGCGATGTAGCCAAGCAAATTGTTCATGTTCGATGACAAGTCGCAGCAGTTCTCCGTTCGATACTCGTCCACGCGCCTGTTCGTAAGTGATGCGTTCTGTCTCCAGCAACATTCGATGAAGATGAAGCAATTTATTTCGCAAATCGCGTAGATATTGATGTTGATGTATTCGCTGTAAAAGTGTGTTAGAAGCCAATGGAACCCATCCTCCCGTTACAATAGTTTTAAGGGCTGGAATGATTTCTGCTTAAGAGTTGGTTGAGTGGTACGCCAGCAATGAGCAACAAAGTCTATAGTTATTTCGCATCTGATAAATTGTCTTTGGCGATCGCCACTTCCTCACTTTTCAATTCAATTTGTAAATCCTCAACGGCCAAAACTGGAAGTCTGATCAATCTAAAACCAGGTAGTTAAGGTTTTGTCAAGTACGCCGTCATCAAAGTTACTTTGCTGGATGATTCTTATATATGATTAGTCTTATATTAGCATCTATATCAAAAATGACATATAGAGCTCAACCTATTTTATATTCGGAAAACCGTCTATGTCGCTAGCATATGCAATTATGGGTTTGCTTCAAGAAGAACAGAGGACAGGCTACGAGTTGAAAACAAGCTGTTTCGATCAATGCATTGCTCACTTGTGGCCAGCAGATCAAGCACAGATTTACAGAACTCTTGATAAACTCCTTGAGCAGGGTTGGATTAAATGTACCGTTGAAATTCAGTGCGATCGCCCTAATCGTAAAATCTACAGTGTGACAGAGACGGGAAAAGCGGAATTAATTAAATGGTTACAATCTCCTCAGTCTTTACCAATATTAAGAGAACCATTGTTGATTCAGTTATTTTTCGCCGCACAGTTATCCAATGAAGCGATCATGCAACTTTTAGAAGATCAGTTAGCTGCACATATCGAAAAACTAACTAAGTGTGAAAAGATTAACTTACCAGTGCTTGGGGATCAATATGCAACTCGTGAGCAGATTATGCAAAGGCTTGCATTAGAGTTGGTGTTACGTAGAGAAAAAACTTATATAGATTGGCTGAAGACGGCTATTGAAATTATTGATCATCTGTAGACTATTGTTTTATTTTCATTCTTTTTTTTGCAAATAGACATCTCCAAAATAGTAACATTCTGTGCTAAAAGAACGTCATAGAGGTCTTTTGACACAGAAATATGAGCGATATACTGAACCACATTGAAGATCATCCTAAAAGACATCTCCAGAAATAAAATATGCGTTATCCATAAACTTTGTAGAGACGTAGTATTGCTACGTCTCTACATTCTTTTTCACCAGATGTCTAATTAGATAAAAAACAGTAATCATGCAAATCACCTACAGCTTGATAACCAATTAATTGATAGATATGATTAGTAGTTGAATTTGCTAAATCTGTAAACAAAAAACAGTATTTATAACCTTGATTCAGTAAAATCTGACTTAAATCTGCTACGCAAGCACTGGCATAACCCTTTTTACGATATTCTGGTGGTGTGTATACCATACTGATTCCTGCACCGTTGGGTGTAACACCAGTACAACAAGCCATTGAGACGGGAGTTATATCTTCCCAAATGTAAGCAGTCCCGCGCTGCAAATGGTTGTCAACAGCGCGTTCTGTATGTTTTGGCGGACTGTCCAAAGCTTCTATTACAAAGGCTTCAAACCAACGGATGAGTATTTCGCGATCGCTTTGTGTCGCCTGACGCAAATGACCATTTGCTTGGGAAATCGTCTGCACCTGTTCTATTTGAAAAGCACGCAGCGCCATTTTTAATTGGTATGATTGACCTGTGAGTGAATGCCAATTCTCTGCAAAGGCTTTTGCTTCAGTTGTAGGGCCATTAACTCCTGGCGGTAAATTTTGGGTAGAGTGCAGATTTTGTGCGATCGCTTCTATGGCTTCAAAATCTTGTATCTTTGACAATAGTAAATTCCGAGGCTTTGTCTTCATGACTACTGCAATGATATCTCCATCTGCTTCCACAATTGCTAAATAGGGTTTTTCGTCGAAGCGTTCCGGATTGTGAATCAAGGCGTGACAAAGTGCCAACTGCACGTTATGCATTGCTTCATGAATCAGCAAATAGTCTTTCACCCTGTCATAAAATTCTCTTACATCTTCAAACTGTTGGAGTTTCATTTCAACCTCCAAATTTTCTACGACATGAAACGATAATTATGCCAATCACCTACAGGCCGATAACCAATTAATTGATAGATATGATTAGTAGTTGAATTTGCTAAGTCAGTAAACAAAAAGCAATATTTATGTCCTTGATCAAGTAATTTTTGACTTAACCCTGCCAAACAAGCACTGGCGTAGCCTTTACCACGATATTCTGGTGGTGTATACACTAAATTTATCCGCACACCATGAGGTGTAAATTGACCACGACTAGCCATTGAAACTGTTACTTTATCTTGCCAAAGATAAATAGCTTGTTGTTGCAAATGGTGATTAATCCAAGCTTGGGGATCTGATTCAACCTTACCAATCGCTTCTAGACAAAAAGCTTCAAACCAGCGTCTGAGCATTTCTTGATCACTTTCTGTTGCTAGTCGTAAATATCCTGTAGCTTGGGAAATATGTTGGACTTGTTCTAATTGAAAGGCACGCATAGCCATTTTCAATTGATAGGATTGATCTGTAAGAGAACACCATGCTTGTGCAAAAGTTTCCGATTCGACGGTAGGAGCATTAACTGCTGATATTTGTTCTGAAGATAAATGTAAGTCTTTGGCGATCGCTTTGACTGCATTTACATTTTTGCTTTGCGATAACACCAAATCATAAGGTGGTGTTCTCATCGCTACTGCAATAATATTTCTGTCTATTTCTACTGTTGCTAAATAGGGTTGAAATTGATACCGTTCTGGGTGATGAATTAAGGTATCAGCTATTCCTAGCAACAGGTTATGTATTGCTTCTTGACTCAGCAAATAATCTTTAACTCTGTCATAAAATTGTCTTGCATCTTCAAATCGTTGGAGTTTCATGAGATTCTTCTGATTTTGCACTAATATCCAAACTTTCCATTTGTTCTCGCAAATTAGCAACTTGTGAAATAAGGCTTTGCTCCATACCACCAATTTTCATCTCTGTTATCCATTGCATCATGGCAGAAAGAAATAGTTCTTTCAGATAAGCAAAGGAAAAACCCTCAGTCATTTCTGCAATTTGACTAATACTTGCGTCTGACAAACACATAGCAGAATTAAATTTTTCGTTCCACAAGTTAATATAAGCAATACGTTCTGCTAAACCTGGTAATTCAAAATAATATTTGCGATCAAACCGACTCGGACGATCTAGAATTGCTGGATCGATTTTTTCTGGATGGTTTGTTGAGGCTAAAATCACTATCCCTGTATTAGCAGCAAAGCCGTCAATTTCATTCAAAAAGAAAGAACGATTTTCACCTTCAACGAGAGAATCAAGGTCTTCTAAAACGAGAATGCAGGGAGCAGATTGTCGCGCTCGTTTGAACACTTGCTGAATATTATGATGGGGATTATCGTACTGAGACTTGAGACTTTTAACGTACAAGCATGGCACTTGCATTTGATTAATTAAAGCTTTAATCGTGTGGGTTTTGCCATTTCCGGGAGAACCGATAAATAAAATTCCGCGTTTCCAAGGTATACCGTAAGCTTCGTAAGTCTCTCGCGCAGCCAAAAAGTGTGCTAGGTCGTTTTGAATCTCTTGCTTGAGAGTTCCACTCAGAATGAGATTATCAAAGCTGGCGTTTTGAATAGATTCAAATAAATCGGCATCTTTTGACCAAAAACCATCTTCAAAAACTAAAATTTCGCTTTTAATTTCTGAGTTCCACTCACAAACAGCCGTAAAAAAGTCTTCAGCCAGTTCTAGGGTTTTGGCTAAAATCCAATAGTATCTTTCTTTACAATAACCTTGTTGCCAACTGAGCAAAATTACTTCGAGTTTGTTTCCTTGCCATCTGACCTCAAAGCAGGCATTTTCTGTATAATTATAAATCGTGTTGTCCATCCCATCCCAAGCAGAAATAATCTGATTGTGGATTGATTGATCATATTCAATTGTGCAAAGGTTAGCGTTAGCATATCTTTCGATATCGAAGCTAGAGTCACTACCTTCTAGCATTGCTTTGCTAGGATATAGTGCTGCTAATTCCTGACTGACATGATAAGCGATCGCATTATTAGGAAGTCTCAGTGCTTCTGAAATTAGTTGTTGTATATTCACTGGAATTTCAATCCCTGATACGATTTTGGATTTTAGATTACTCTGTCGAGAAGCCGCACTTCGTGCGTCTAGAGATTTTGGATTGGGAATTTTTTTGTAAATCTGATTATTGTCAATTCAGCTGTCGCGTTCTTTTTTCAAATTGGTATTGAAGATATTAATTACATCCCTTGAAAAGATTTGATTTGATTAATCATCAATACAACACCTTTAGGTTCAATTCCCGAAAAATTTACAGTTGAAACAGATATTTTTCCAATTCTTGTAACAAAGGATCAATAGTTTTTTGCTGAATCGTGTGTGGTGGATTCCATTCTATCCACATAAAACCACTGTGTTCAGTGGTTTTGATCAGAACTTCATTTTTTAGCCATGCTAAAAATATGACAACTTTTTTCTCTGCTTTTTTGTTTTGAGTTCGCTTAGATTTGACTAGATAACTAACATGAAATTGGAATTGCTGATCTAACTCAATATCATTAGAACTAATTCCAGTTTCTTCAAATAATTCGCGTAAAGCACAACTGATGTCATCCTCACCTGTTTCTATATGCTGAAGGGGCGACGAAATAGACTCAAAAGCTTTGTATGTAAGGCGTGTAACATTTTGTGATAGAAAAAGATAGGTCTAGTTTTGTCAATAAGACCTATCTATTGATAATGTTACCAGAATTTTACCAAAACCACTTAAAAAGTCAATTGAGTTTAGCAGAATACCTGTTCCTAAAAATCTTGCTTAATCTCTTGCAGTCAATAAAAGAAGTAACTTTAGAAAAATTAGCAAATGCTTTACCTTTGGCAATAAAATTTGAGAGTAGAAGAAAAAGAATACAAAGATTTTTATCACTACCAAATCTGACGATTGAAAAAATTTGGTTTCCGATCGTTAAGGAATGGTTATCAATATACTTCAATGAGCAAAAAATTATTTACCTAGCAATTGATAGAACTAATTGGAATCGAATCAATTTATTCATGGTTAGCGTCATCTGGGATAAAAGAGCGTTCCCAATATATTTCACATTACTGCCAAAATTAGGTAGTAGTAACATCTTGGAACAACAAAAAATATTATCTCAAGTAATACCAATTTTTAAAGATTATAAAGTCTGTGTATTAGGTGACAGAGAATTTTGTTCTGTCAAATTGGCAAAGTACCTCCAGTTATCGGGTGTATATTTTTGTTTACGTTTAAAAAAGAATGAATTTGTTGAAGTAAAAAAAGATATTTTGGTTGAATTAAACAGTTTGGGTTTAGCACCTGGAGTTTCATTTTTTATCAAAGGAGTTAAGGTAACGAAGACTCAGGGTTTTATTAGTTTTAATGTTGCTGGTAAGTGGAAACGTAAAATCGACGGAGTAGCACCGACAGAAGGATGGTTTATCTTAACAAATTTCGAGACGCTAGAGTCAGCTATTTCCGCCTATAAACAAAGATTTGATATCGAAGAGATGTTTAGAGATTTCAAGAAAGGTGGTTATAATTTAGAAGATACTAACGTTGAAGGTGAACGATTTATTTTTTTGGTATTATTGATAGCGATCGCTTACACTTCTGCCACGATTAATGGTCAACAAATTAAACGTAAAGGGATACAAAAATATGTAGCTCGTATTAAAGAATATGGTCGTCCTGTCAGGAGACATAGTAGTTTTTATGTCGGCTTATATGGTCAAACTTGGGTCAATTTCAAAGATATTTGTGTGGGGTTAGTAACCGAATTAATGAGAATTAATCGTAATAAACGTAAATATTATCAACAGGGTTTAAGGGCTATGAAGCTTATCGAGTCTATGTTTTAGCTTATTTCGTCGCCCCCTCA
>NZ_JBHFLM010000168.1:0-18408 GCF_041928655.1 Pelatocladus sp. BLCC-F211
GATTTATACTACCAGGGTTCTGGATCAGGAGTTGTCCACTTGACCTACTTCGTTTTTTATCTGTGCGCTTTACCGCTAAAAACATAATATCATCAAAGTCGTCCTAGAAGGACGAGGCTTTAGACCCAGGTTTTTGGTAAAAATACGTTAATTTAAATATAGATATTATTTCTCAACTAACCTCAGCCGCTCGTACAGTAGTCACTAGTTGTTTCAAACAACTAAAAACGAAAAAAGCAGCAAGGCGCAAATAACTACTTATTCCCCATGAACATTCTAAGTAACCTGCTTTCTCAACCAACTCAAAATAACCGCCCCAAAAGACAACGCAGAGGTATTGAAATTAAGTCGCCACGTGAAATTGAAATTATGCGGCTATCAGCTAAAATTGTGGCAACTGTATTGAAAGAAATTTCTGAGTTGGTACAGCCAGGAATGACCACTGCTGACTTAGATGCTTATGCGGAAAAACGCATTCGAGAAATGGGTGCTACACCTAGCTTTAAAGGCTATCATGGCTTTCCTGGTTCTATTTGCTCCAGTATCAATAATGAAGTTGTACATGGTATTCCCAATAAAAAGAAAGTTATTCGGACTGGAGATGTTTTAAAAGTAGATACAGGAGCTTATTACGAAGGTTTTCATGGTGACTCTTGTATCACCATTGCTGTAGGTGAAGTTACTTCAGAAGCTGCGAGATTGATTCGTGTCGCCGAAGAAGCACTTTATAAAGGTATTGAACAGGTAAAAGCGGGAAATTACCTGATGGATATTGCAGGTGCAATTGAAGATCATGTCAAAGCTAACAAATTAACCGTAGTTGAAGACTTTACCGGGCATGGTGTTGGTCGCAATCTTCACGAAGAACCTTCTGTGTTCAACTTCCGTACTCACGACATGCCAAATGTCAAGCTACGTGCAGGAATGACGCTGGCAATTGAGCCAATTTTAAATGCTGGCTCTAAGTATACGCGGATACTAGCAGACCGTTGGACAGCTGTGACTGTGGATAATGCTCTGTCGGCTCAATTTGAGCATACTGTGTTGGTGACAGAAGCAGGCTACGAAATTTTGACAGATCGCTCTCAGGTTTAATGTTGCTATTTTGACAATAGAAATGCGATCGCTCTCCCATCTGATTAGTTAAATAGGAGTGATCGCATTTTTGTATTTATTCAGAAATAGCCTCATCAACCTGTGAAGTTTAAAGAAAAACGATCGCACTTTTTTTTGAACAGAGCGATCGCCTACACTCAGATCAACAGGGTTTTATCTACAGGTGGTAAATAGCAGAAGAATCCAAAGAAACGAACAGTGATATGGTAATACCATTTCACGTTAATCGCGATACACATAAATAATGTAGAGACGTGCCATGGCACGTCTCTACAAAAAAATATGTTTCACTTTTAAAGGAAATTGGTATAACAGTATCCGGCTTTGAGTTCGCGAGGTTGGCGGGGCATATAAAAAGGTGCGTTAGCTGACGCTATCACACCCTACTGGACTGTCTAGACTAAAATAGTCCAATAGAAAAAAGTTCGTAGTAGGCGCTGTCTTCGCTGAAAAACTAAAAATCTAATGCAACATTTTAGATTAGACAGTCCACTACAATATTTTGGTAATCTTTGCCAAAACTAACTATTAACATCCATTAATCGCGATGTTTGCAACCTATCCATCCACTTTTCTAAATAAACTCGATTCAGTTCTTGCTCTTTTGGATCTTGAGTATCTACAGGGTAAGGCATTAACCCTAAAATAGTTGCGCTAGTAACACAGAACATCGACTTTTGGAAAGTCTGACAAATTTGTACTCGCAAATCATCTTCTCCCCGACGACTGCGGCGATAAATTTCATGTAGATATTCTGGGAGAAAGTGACGCATGTCTTGCATTAACAATGTGGGAGGAATACCAGCGCCACCAATTGGTAACGGATCAGCATACAAAGCACCGTACTGAAATCTCGCTTGGTCTGGTGGAATTTGATATGCTTGGGCATTGTAGGAAACTGTGCCAGGAAAAGGTGTTCCTCTAAAGAAAACCGCTTCTACATAAGGAATTGCTGTATCTGCCAAGAAAGTTAAGCCAAGGCTAGCGGGAAGGATATCGTAGACGTTATCTTTAATTTTGACAGAGTAGGTAATAGGTTTATTCGCAGCTTCTACTAAACCGAGTTTGATATGGTCTACAACTTGGGGAATTGATTTAATTTTGCCTTGATCATAGAGGTCTGATAAGCTGAGGAAAATATCAGCCATCACCCGCCAAAATTGACCTAAGCCACTGTAATAAGAAGTAACACGCAACTGTTCAATTAGAAAATCGGGAAAAAGTTGATTAATTCCCAGCATGAGCGGATTATTTTTAAACTTAGCTGCAATCACAGCTTTCGCTCTTTGTTGAAAATCTTTTGTGTCTAAATATTGATCTAGTCCACCGCCTCCATGCCAAAACATTGCTTTCATGCAATACTCGGCATACTCAAAATTTATGCGATCGTGCCACCAGTGACGGAGTAATTTCTGGAAAGTAATTTCGCCATTAAAATATTTGAAAAAAGGAAAAAATACTAAAAATTGATTTTCGGCAATATAGATAAGATTTTTGGAATAAGCATCTAAAACAACGCCGTAGCTTTTAAGGATACCAACTACTTCTAATACATTTTCTGGACTGTCGCGAAGTAATGCTTCGCCAGTTTGCAACTTTTTAATATATTCCGCTAATGGATGATGAGCAGGGTTTTTTTTAGTAGTTACCATTGCAGTTCTCCTGAAAAAGGAATAGGGAATTAGGGAAAGGGAATTGGGGATGGGGGAAAGGGAATTGGACATTGGGAATAGGGGATTAGGGGAAATTCTCGCTTTTCTTCCTTGTCTCCCTTGTCCCCTGTGTCTTCTCTGTCCCCGATTCCTAATCCCCTATTCCTTGCACTGACACATGAGCAACAACACTTTGAGTATTGGCTATTGCTGTTGTTGTTGCTTCGCTCCAACGGGTTAACCAAGCAGGTTGGATACCTAGAATGACAATCAATACAGCTAGAACAATGGCTGGAGTGCGATCGCTCCAATAAACTCGTGGTAGGTTTGTTACTTGTGCTGATAAGCGCCCAAAAAATGCCCGGTTGGTGAGAAGTAGGAAGTAAACAGCAGTTAACCCTGTACCAATCATGGATAACAAAGTTTGCACCGGAAAAACTGCAAAACTAGCACGAAAGACGACGAATTCGGCAATAAATCCGACCATTCCGGGAATACCAGCGCTTGCCATCACTCCGAGTACTATCAAGCTGCCAATTACAGGCATACCTCGTTCTGGGTTCAACAGTCCCCGCAGCACATCTAAATCACGGCTACCTGCTTTTTTATACACGACTCCCACTAATAGAAATAGTAGTGCAGAGATTAAGCCGTGGCTAATCATTTGCATCACAGTTCCTAATATGCTTAATGGGGTAGCAGCAGCAGCAGCTAGGAGTATGTAACCCATGTGTCCAATAGAACTGTATGCCACCATCTTTTTCATGTCTTTTTGGGCGATCGCACAGGATGCACCATAAAGAACACTGATCACTGCCCAAGTTGCCAAAACGGGAGCTAGATATCTCCAAGCATCTGGTAGCAAGAACATGCCAAAACGCAGTAAACCGTAAGTTCCCAACTTCAACAATACTCCAGCCAACAGGACTGAAATTGGTGTGGAAGCTTCTACGTGAGCATCTGGCAACCAAGTATGAAAAGGAACTAAAGGAATCTTGATGCCAAAACCAACTAAAATCCCTGCCAACAGCAAAATTTGTGTTGCTAAAGGTAAGCTTTTGCTGTTTAAAGTTTCTAAAGCAAAGTTAGGTGAACCACTCAGCCACACTAACCCAAGGAAACTTGCCAAAATTAAAATGCCAGAAAAAGCGGTATAAATCAAAAATTTCGTCGCTGCATAACCGCGTTTTTGACCACCCCAAATGGCAATTAGTAGATAAAGTGGGATGAGTTCTAACTCGTAAAACAGGAAGAATAGTAGTAAATCTTGGGCGAGAAATGCTCCAGTGACGCCCGCGCTCAACAGCAATAGTAAAGAGTAATAAAATCGCGGGCGTTGTATATCTTCGTCTGTACTATAAATGGCAATGCAAGTTAAAAGTCCATTCAACAGTAGCAAAGGCAAAGATAAACCATCTATACCCAAGTGATAGTTCAGACCTAAAGCATCTATCCAAGGTAGGAATTCAGTAAATTGTTGACTAACGATGGTTGGGTTAAACTTAACTGCTAAGAGAACTATCCACACAAAAGCCAAACTGGCAAATACTAATGAGATACTACGGGATAGTTTTCCATTCATGCCAATAGGCAAGAAACCAATTAAAGCTGCACCCAATAACGGCAGCAAAATTAAAGCACTGAGCATAGGCGATAAATGGGGATTTGGGAATGGGGAATGGGGAATGGGGATTGGGAATTGGGGATTGGGGATTGGGGATTGGGGATTGGGGATTGGGGATGGGACATTTGGAAAAATTTCTCCCTTGTCCCCCTTGTCTCATTTGTCCCCCTTGTCCTCCCTGTCCCCAATTCCCGATCCCTGATCACCGATCACCTATCCCCTAAAAAGGCAATTTCTCCAGCAAACCTAATGACCAGCTGATGAAGAAACCTAGTATGCTGATGCCGACAAGGATAGTCAGTAGATATCCTTGTGATTGCCCGGAGATGCTATATTTCAAGCTTTGTCCACCAAAAATTGCTGCGAATCCTACCAAGTTAACTAGACCGTCTACTATGTAGCGATCGCTCCAAGCGGAAATTTTAGAAAGTAGGGCTACTGCACCAACTACGGTGAATTTATAGATCCGGTCGATGTAGAAGTCATATCCCAGCAAATCTTGTACAAATCTCCAAGCTAAGATTCTCGAACGTGACCAAGCTTTGTGGAGATACATCGTTGAGCCAATACCTACTCCTAATAGGGTAGAAAATACGATCATTCCCACTACATACCAATTGATGCTTTCCCAGGTTGGTAGAAGATAGCACTGCTGCAACATCACGGGTAATAATAGGGTCATGATTGTCAGAGTTACCATTGGAAATGCCATTGGCCAAGGTGCTTCGGGGGCGCGACGGGTCTTTTGTTGTGGTTCTCCCCAAAATACTAACCGGAATACTCGTGTTAAATTTAATGCCGTCAAGCCATTCACAAGTACTAATATCCAAAGTACCCAAGGGGTGATGATTGCCAAGCCGTCAGCCCAAGACAACATCGCCCAGAAGCTGCCCAAAGGTAACAAACTTACCATCCCAGCAGAGCCAACTACAAAGGCGGTGGTAGTTGCTGGCATTCGCGACCATAGGCCGCCCATTTCGGTTAAATCTTGGCTGCTGGTAGTATAAATTACCGAACCAGTACTCATGAACAATAACGCTTTGGCGATCGCATGGGTAAATAGCAAAATTAGAGCCACGCCTCCTTGCTGCAAGCCTACTGCCAAGAATACCAAGCCCATGTATGCACTAGTGGAGTGAGAGAGCGCCCGTTTAATATCAGTTTGGGCGATCGATACCAAAGATTCACCAACTGCCGTTACTGTACCAATAATGATCAGAGTGTTGAGAGCAAATGGTGATAAGGCTAAGATGGGCTGCAATTTATACAATATATAGGCTCCACCAGCTACTACCATTGAGTTTCGCATCACCGAAGCTGGATTAGGCCCTTCCATCGCTTCATCTAACCACAAGTGCAGTGGAAATTGAGCGCATTTACCCGCAGATCCGGCAATCAATGCCAATCCTAATAAACTTGAAGTTAAAGGGCTAAGTTGTGCTGTTTGCGCCCACTCATATAAATCAGAAAAATTCAAACTACCTGCTTTGGTTGCTAGTGTGACTACTCCCATCAGCAGCAACAAGTCTCCTACCCGTTTGGTTAAAAACGCATCTCGTGCTGCTGTAACTACCAGTGGTTGAGCATACCAGAATCCTACAAGCAAGTAGGTTGACAGAGTCAGCATTTCTAGCAATGCATAGCTGAGAAACAGGGAATCACTGACTGCTAAACCGCTTAGGGCTGCTTCAAAAAAGCCCATTAAAGCAAAAAACCGAGCCAATGACCAGTCTTTTTCCATGTAACCCAAAGCGTAAATTTGCGCTAGTAAGCTTAATCCTGCTATTAAAACTGTTGCTCCAACACTCACTGGTGAGATTTCCAAAGCAAAGGATATGTTTAAATCCGCAGCACTAAACCAGGTAATAACAAAATTTTCTTGTTCTCCATTCCAAATATCTTTGAATACAACCAAGCTATGGATAAAAGCCAAAAAAGTTGTCAATAAATTAAAATATGCTGCTGGTCTTGGGCCAGTACGGCGAACTATTCCCATTGCCCAAGGCAAGGTCAAAATGGCTCCTAATAAACTATAAAATGGTATCCACCAAGTTGTTGAGAACAAAAACTCATTCATTTAAATTTTCCTTGATGTCTCAGCTTGTAATTCTTCGCCTTGCTAAATTAAATTAATTAATTAAACTCTATTCTTATTAAAGATTTAAATTCCATTAAACAGCATTGTTTTACCTTTGCTGCTTGCTCAATAAGAAAAAAAGAGTAATATTTTCTATAAAATTTTCCTGATTTTAATCTACGCTAACCTCCATCTACATCCGCCGAAATTTCTATCGCGAAAAGAACTATTTATCTAACTTATAATAAAAACTTATACATTTTTTCTAACTATTTTGGTGGAAACAGCAAAAACCGAGGAAAGACACCAATACTACTTTGTAGCTTGCTTGTCGTTCCCCTAGAGACAGGATTTACGTTTCTATGAACTGGTTTCAGCAAATATAATAAAGAAATTATAAAACAGAAGTAGGTACTCTAGGAATCCGTGAAGATTGGTTGAGAATAATACACATATAAAAAGTTGTTAAGTTTTTTTAAACTATTTTATTATAAACTATTATACTAATTTATATTGTCAGGGGAGCCAAGCTTTCTTATGCTTAATTTGAGAACAGTTATTTAGCTCAAGATGAGCATCCCCGTCAGAATTTTCCATAAAAGAGTACTAATTGATTAATTGTGTAGGAGTCCTGCGATGCCTATTGCGGTTGGAATGATTGAAACAAAGGGTTTTCCGGCAGTGGTTGAAGCTGCTGATGCGATGGTGAAAGCTGCTCGTGTCACATTGGTAGGTTATGAAAAAATCGGTAGTGCTAGGGTGACAGTGATTGTGCGGGGAGATGTTTCGGAAGTGCAAGCTTCAGTGGCTGCTGGAGTTGAAGCAGCGAGAAGAGTCAACGGTGGTGAAGTGGTTTCCACCCACATCATTGCTCGCCCCCACGAGAACTTAGAGTATGTTCTCCCAATTCGTTACACAGAAGCTGTGGAGCAGTTCCGCACTTAACAATTTTGGATTTGTGATTTTGGATTTTAGTATGGACTCCGCAGGCAAACGCAGAAGGGGTAATAGATTCAGAAAAATTTGGCTTTAGATTTACCAAACCCTAATCCAAAATCTAAAATCTAAAAATTCCTGTGACTTTGCTTGTTTTTGTTTGTTGGAAGCTTCTTAAGGATTGAAAAAAGTATGTCAATTGCAGTAGGAATGGTAGAAACGCTCGGCTTCCCGGCAGTAGTGGAAGCAGCAGACGCGATGGTAAAAGCTGCCCGCGTTACCTTAGTGGGTTATGAAAAAATCGGTAGCGGTCGCGTCACTGTGATTGTCCGAGGAGATGTTTCGGAAGTACAAGCCTCAGTAGCAGCAGGAGTAGAATCAGTCAAGCGAGTCAATGGCGGGCAAGTTCTATCTACTCACATCATTGCTCGTCCCCATGAGAACTTGGAGTATGTTCTACCAATTCGTTATACCGAAGATGTAGAGCAGTTCCGGGAAAATGTGAATGCAATTCGTCCCTTCGGTAGAAGACCATAAATCATAAATGCAAATTGCCAAAGTTCGTGGCACAGTAGTTAGCACTCAAAAAGATCCAAATCTTAGGGGTGTTAAACTACTTTTGTTGCAATTAGTCGATGAAGAAGGACGCATTCTGCCAAAATACGAGGTAGCCGCCGATAGTGTTGGTGCTGGGGTAGACGAGTGGGTACTTGTCAGTTGTGGTAGTGCGGCTCGGCAAATTCTTGGCAACGAACAGCGTCCAGTAGATGCAGCAGTCATTGCGATCATTGACACAGTTTATGTCGAAGATCGCATGATTTACAGCAAAAAAGAGCAATATCGATAAGTCATTGGTCATTAGAGACGCGATTATACTCTTACCTTGAAGCCGCTCTTACGAGCGTCTACGCGTCTGTACAAGAGTCGTTAGTCATTAGTTAATAGTTGCTATTTATTACAAATGACAAATGACAGAGGACAAATAACAAATGACAAATGACAAAAAGTCAACTGAGGAGGAATCTCGCAATGGCAGTCCGCAGCATCGCGGAGGCGGCTCCCCCAACGCCGTGGTCAAGGAATTTAGCTGAACCAACAATAGACCCATCGGCCTTTTTGCATTCATTTTCCAACATCATTGGGGATGTAAAGATCGGAGCAAATGTCATAGTTGCGCCCGGTACGTCGATTAGAGCGGATGAAGGTACGCCGTTTTATATTGGCGAAAACACCAATCTTCAAGATGGTGTTGTAGTCCACGGCTTGGAAAAGGGGCGTGTAATTGGTGACGACCGACAAGAATACTCTGTATGGATTGGCAAGAATAACTGTATTACCCACATGGCTTTAATTCATGGGCCATGCTACGTAGGAGATAACTGTTTTATTGGTTTTCGTTCTACGGTGTTTAATGCCAGGGTGGGAGCAGGTTGCATTGTGATGATGCACGCCTTAATCCAAGATGTAGAAATTCCCCCAGGTAAATATGTACCTTCAGGGGCAGTAATTACTAACCAGCAGCAAGCTGATCGGCTGCCAGATGTGCAAGCTGATGACAAAGAATTTGCTCATCATGTGGTTGGGATTAACCAAGCACTACGAGCAGGTTATTTGTGTGCTGCGGATAGTAAATGTATTAGGACTATTCGTGATGAATTAACTAATTCTTATACAAGTACAAGCATAGAAGTTGAAGTGTTTGAAAGGAGCGACGAGGTGTCTAGCAATAGCTTGGGTGCGGAAACAGTAGAGCAGGTACGCTATCTGTTACAGCAAGGATATCATATTGGTACAGAACACGTAGATCAAAGGCGATTCCGCACAGGTTCTTGGACTAGTTGCAAACCAATTGAAGCCAGAAGCTTAGGTGAAGCGATCGCAGCTTTGGAAACTTGTCTGAGAGATCATAGTGGTGAGTATGTCCGCCTATTTGGCATCGACCCCAAAGGCAAACGACGGGTGTTAGAAAACATCATCCAACGTCCCGACGGTGTTGTCCAAGCATCTAGCTCCTTCAAAGCTCCCGCTTATTCTAGCAGCAATGGCAGCTACAACGGCAATGGCAACGGTAGCGGCTACAGCAATGGCAGCAACAGACTCAGTAGCGAAACCATAGATCAAATCCGCCAGCTATTGGCTGGTGGTTACAAAATCGGTACAGAACACGTCGATGAACGCCGCTTCCGTACTGGTTCTTGGCAAACCTGCACGCCCATTGAATCAAGTTCTGCTGGGGATGTGGTTGCAGCCCTAGAAGATTGTATGGAGAACCATCAAGGCGAATATGTCCGCTTGATCGGTATCGACCCCAAAGCCAAACGTCGCATATTGGAAAGCATTATTCAACGTCCCAACGGTCCAGTTAGTACATCTAGCAGCAGTAAATCAGGTGGGACAACAACCTCTTTTGCTTCTGCAAGCACAACAGCAACAGCCAGCAGTAATAAATTAAGTTCCGAAGCAGTGGAACAACTACAGCAACTGTTAGCTGGAGGCTTTAAAATTAGCGCTGAACACGTAGACCAAAGACGCTTCCGTACTTGTTCCTGGGCTAGCTGTGGGCAAATTCAGGCTCATAGTATCAGGGAAGCGATCGCAGCCTTGGAGGGCTATATCAATGAATATGAAGGCGAATACGTGCGCTTGATTGGTATTGACCCCAAAGCCAAGCGCCGGGTATTGGAGTTGATTGTTCAACGCCCGTAAATAGGGTGCAATGGAATAGAGGAGGTTGATGACACGGAGAAACAAAGACACACAGATACTGTGAAAGAACTCACCGTGTCACTATTTCTCCACTCTCCGCGTCTTCTGATCTCCTTCATCCCATCAAACATTCACGGCTTCCGAGGTTAAAATTTTCATGTCTGTGCCGCCACTGCGCCTGGGTAATAACTTTGACTCCTACATCAGTGGCGAGGTAATTATTCATCCTAGTGCTGTGATTGCACCAGGGGTGATACTGCAAGCGGCTCCAAGCAGTAAGATGATCATTGGTTCAGGGGTTTGTATTGGCATGGGGTCAATCCTCAAAGTTCATGAAGGAACCCTAGAAGTAGAAACTGGGGCAAACCTGGGAGCAGGTTTCCTGATGATCGGTAGTGGTAAAATTGGTGCAAATGCTTGCATCGGTTCAGCAACAACAGTATTTAATTGTTCCGTGGAGCCTGGACAAGTAGTTGCACCCGGTTCAGTTCTGGGAGATAACAGTCGCCATTTGAGTGATGCTTTTGCAGTCACTGAGAAAATTCAACAGCCACAACCATCCACCACCAATCCTGCTTCTAGCCCAGAGGATATGGACATACTAGAACAAGAGGATCTGTGGAATGAAGAGGACACGGGGACGCAAACACAGGGTGACACAGGAACTTCTACTGGGCGTGCTACCCCTGCTTCCAAGCCTACGCCTCCACATCCTAAGCCTTCTGCATCTTCCGCTACTCAAAACTCACAACTGGACAATCAGGTTACACAAGAGCCTACCACTGAATCTCAAAATCACATCGGTACTCATATTTACGGACAGGGAAGCATTCAGCAATTGTTAATCACTTTATTTCCACATCGGCAATCCTTGAATAAACCCTCCTCTGACGAGAAGTCTGAGTAAGTGTTATATGGAAGTATGAAGTGTGAAGTATGAACAATGAAGTAATAATTCTTTATCCTTCAGCCTACAGCCTTCATCCTTTCTTTTAAACATCTTGGAGAATTCATATGGACGCATACAATGTCCACACATCTCGTCGAGACATCTTCAGGGATAGTGCTTTGGGATTAGTATCAACTATTAGCTTTCCGGCAATAGTAGGTACGGCAGATATGATGCTGAAATCTGCTGGGGTTCACCTAGTTGGATATGAAAAGATTGGTAGTGGTCATTGTACTGCTATTGTTCGAGGAGCGATCGCTGATGTCCGTCTAGCGGTGGAAGCTGGTGAGCAAACAGCTAAACAATTTGATCAGTTTGTTTCTAGCTTAGTAATTCCCAGACCATTCCCTAACCTAGAAGTTGTATTACCTATCAATAACCGTCTACGCGCTATCACTGAGGATGGCACTTATAGTCGTTTAAGTAACCAAGCAGTTGGCTTAGTAGAAACGCGGGGTTTTCCGGCAATGGTAGGCGCAGCTGATGCCATGCTTAAAGCTGCTGATGTCCAGCTAGCAGCGTATGAAAAAATTGGTTCAGGTTTGTGTACAGCCATTATTCGTGGCTCTGTAGCAAATGTTGCAGTAGCAGTAGAAGCTGGGATGTACGAGGCAGAACGGATTGGGGAATTAAACGCTGTAATGGTAATTCCTCGACCACTCGACGAACTAGAACAAACCTTGCCAGTAGCAAGTTGCTGGTTAGAAGAGCGTCAACCTGTAAGATTGCCACTCAATATCAAAGAGCCAGTTATGGAGGCAGAGTTACTAGAGTTACCAGATTTATCTACATTACCTGTAAAAATACAGGAGGAATCATAAAAAATTTGACTACGAAAAAAACGTTGTACACACCCAGCAGGATGAGGTTAGTACAACGTTGATTACTATCCCCAAAAAGCACCTTTAAGGTGTGCAACGTTGGCTGGAAGGCATCTTACGCTTTGCTTGTTGTTCTGATAATAACTTTTTAATTCTATAAATTAAATACCTATCTAATAATAACAGGCATAGATTAATATCTATATTAATAACTCATAACTTGAAGTTGCCATTATGTAGAGGAGAATCACCCTTGAACCAAGCGACGTTGCACCAGTTAAAGGTGTTTGAAGCGGCGGCGCGACACGGTAGCTTTACACGTGCCGCCGAGGAACTTTTTCTTACCCAACCTACTGTTTCCATGCAAATTAAGCAATTGACGAAATCAGTAGGTTTACCGTTATTTGAACAGGTAGGTAAGCGTCTGTATTTGACAGAAGCTGGACGCGAATTATACGCTACGTGTCGGCAAATTTTCGAGACCATAGCCCAATTTGAAATGAAGGTGGCAGATTTAAAAGGGCTAAAACAAGGGCAATTACGTTTAGCTGTAATCACCACAGCTAAATATTTTATTCCACGTTTGTTGGGACCTTTTTGTCAACGCTATCCAGGAATTGAGATATCACTACAAGTGACAAATCATGAAGGTATTCTGGAACGCATGACTAGCAATATGGACGACTTGTATATTATGAGTCAAGTTCCAGATCATTTGGATGTAAGTTACCAACAGTTTTTGGAAAATCCCTTAGTAGTTTTAGCACCAATTAATCATCCTCTGGCAAAAGAAAAACATATTCCCATCCAACGTCTTGCTGATGAACCTTTTATCATGCGTGAACCTGGTTCCGGAACACGTCGCGCTGTGCAGAAATTACTAGAGCAGCATGAGGTACATGTCAAAGTTAAATTAGAACTGGGAAGCAACGAAGCAATTAAACATGCCATAGCTGGTGGTTTGGGGATTTCCGTATTATCTCGCCATACCTTGTTACCAGATACAGGGGATTTAGCTGTATTAGATGTAGAACACTTTCCGATCAAACGTGACTGGTACATGGTTTATCCTTCAGGAAAACAACTATCAATCGTTGCTCGTACCTATTTTGAGTATCTACTAGATGCAGCCAAGGAAATAGTTGAGCAAACTGTTTCTTCTGGTAGTCATTAGCACGAAGAAAGCAGCAAAGTGAAAAATAAAATCCAGTAGCAATTGGGTATGACTTTAAAAGAGGGGAGACATGAAAGGAAAATTTTCTTTCACCGACTTATAATCTCCCCTACCTAGCGATGCTAAAAAATCTTATAAAAGCATACTATTTAGTACTGAGTAGTATTAAAACTAGTGAAAATTAAGTGAGTCTACTATTGCTTTACCTCAGCTTTGCCTGACTTTAGCAATTCTTCAAAGGATTTCCAGCAAAAATAACCTGGTAAAAGTAGCTTTTGATCTAAATAATTGAGATCTGGAGTGTACACTCCCCGTGATTTTTCGTGCGGTGAGTTGATGATGCATGAGCTACTGCATAAATCCTAACTGTCTCAATCCAGAAAACTTGGCCTATAGCCAGAGGTGTCAGTCTTGTGGCTCAAGATTGCTGTTGCACTCGCGCTATCGGGTAGTGAAAGCTTTAGGTCAAGGTGGTTTTGGAGCAACTTTTTTAGCCAGTGATCAAGGCTTACCAGGCGAACCGAGTTGTGTCATCAAGCAATTACGCCCATCAGGAAGCGCACCCCACGTTCTACAAATGGCACGGGAATTGTTTGAAAGAGAAGCTGTAACTTTGGGTAAAATTGGCAATCATCCGCAAGTACCACGCTTGCTAGACTACTTTGAAGAGTGTGAACAATTCTATTTGGTTCAAGAATACATCAGTGGCTCCACTTTACAGCAAGAGGTCAAACACACAGGAGTCTTTACTGAAGCCGGGGTAAAGCAATTTTTGAGCGAAATCCTGCCATTGCTTGAATACATACACGAACGTAAGGTAATACATCGTGATATCAAACCTGCTAATGTAATTCGCCGTACTCAAGATAGTAGATTAGTTCTCATAGACTTTGGTGCTGTTACCAATCAAGTCAGACAAGCTGTTGTAAACCATTCAGAACACACAGCATTAACTGCATATGCCATTGGGACACCTGGTTTTGCGCCTCCAGAGCAAATGGCAATGCGTCCAGTCTATGCTAGTGACATCTACGCCTTGGGAATTACATGCATTTATCTACTAACCAGCAAATCTCCTAAAGACCTGCAATATAACCCCACAACAGGTGAACTTCTTTGGGAAAATTACGTACAAGTGAGTGATCACCTCGCAGATGTATTGCGGAAAATGCTGGAAGTCTCTGTGCGTAATCGCTACCAAACAGCCACAGAAGTACTCAGAGCATTAGAATTAGAACCGTATCTAGAGAGTTTGTCAAAAAGTTTGGTTTCTCAACCCAATGGTGGTGTGAAAGAACGAACAACTAACCGTTCAGAAGATTCTGGGATTCCTAACAGCAATCCTTCCAGTGTTTCTAGTAGTGTGGCACAGGTTGCAGCAGCAATTCGGGCAAGACGAGCCAGGATTACCGAAGGTGCTGGTTTTACCTATGCAGGGGGGACACGACAACGAATGCTGACGACAAAATCAACCACTTTGTCTAGCAATAGTAGTGGTTCTCAAGGTCAAAAATCTCAAGTTATGCGCCAATTAGATAGCCAAAATTTAATCTCAGCTTATCTAAAAGGGAGACGAGATTTTGCCTTACACAATTTAAATCTCCTCAATTTGCAAGGTGCCAATTTATCAGAAACAAATTTCCATTCTTCTCAACTGCAAAGAATCAACCTTCAAGGAGCTGATCTCCACAGCAGCGACTTTGGTAAAGCTAGTCTCAATCGAGCTAACCTCAGAGATAGTAATTTAACCAAAGCTTACCTCAATAATGCTGATTTAGAAGGAGCAGACTTACGAGGTGCAGACCTCAGCTATGCTTATCTGCAAAACGCCAACCTGCGGGGAGCTAATTTGTGTGGTGCTAATTTAACTGGTGCGAAAATTTCTGAAGAACAACTAGCACTAGCTAAAACAAATTGGATGACGGTACGCCCTAATGGTAAACGAGGGTTGTTGTAATAGATTTTGTGGCATTAGTCAGGATGGGGAACCAGGGAGAGAAAAAGAGTAGGTGTACCTTGAGCCTTAAACATAATTATGACATTGTGCTTTGATTTTTACATTAAGGCAATTCATAAATTGCCCATATTTGTTGAAAGCAGTTTAAATGTAATTGTTTAATAAATATAATTTTAATCAACTGTTTTATAGTATTGTTAAGTTTAATAATAAAGAAAATTATAATTTTTCTAAATATTAAGTAGTATTGCGGTTACTTTTAACTAAAGGGAAACTTTAATCTGGGAGAATGAAAGTTCAATAATATCTATCGCTTGATGAGCAAAATAGCAACATCAAGTATATCAGATACTTTTCCAGATTATAAAATCAGACTAACTGTTCATAACTGACTTAAAAATAGATATTTGTTAGCAATATAAAGGCTAAGTTATGATGGCTGAGTTATCAGAAAATGAATTAGAAAAGCGACTGAGTTTATATCAAGTATTCCTCAAGTTGTATGAACACCATAGTAGCTTTTTAGATGAAATTCTTCAGTTAGAAAATTTACCTCAGTCGCCGTTTACGGGGTTACAGGCGTGTTATCTACAAGGTATGGTTGATGATTCTGCCGTTTATGTGATTACCAATTTATGTGAGGGGAAAACGCAAAGATTATTACAGCCACAGCATATCTGGACGATAGGTCGCGATCGCACATGTGGAATTTACGTTTGTGATCAACGTGTATCTCGTCGCCATGCAGCTATTCAGTATATTAAAGATGCTGATCACTCAGGCTTTTATTTGGTTGACTTTAGTAGCACCAATGGTACTTTTGTGAATGGTGAGCCTGTGTATCGTCCGATTAAACTACAAGATGGCGATCATCTGCGGCTAGGTAGCATGACTTTTTCTTTTTACACGAATTCTACACCACCCCAAGTTCTGCCTAGAGTAGCTGTCGAGTTGTTAATGCAACTAGTGACACACAAAAGTGGTGATCAAGGATCAATCAATAGTAATCCTTTTGGTAAAAAAACTTCTTTGAATGAGAACTTTGATCAAACGCTAGAAGCTTTGAGAGAGTTACCAATACTCAATATTCAAGAAATTGCAGTATCGCTCACTCAAAAACAGCAGTGTGAAATTTTAGATGATTTCTTTAGTAAACAAATACCGAGTAATACTATAACCTAGCGGGGGACAAAAACAGCTACAGCTTTGGGAACTACACGGAAATGAGCGGGGGTATAGGTGGTGATTTCACCATCAGTGTTAATAGGACGAGGTTTGCGAGTATACACCTGAATTTCCTGAGCTTGAAGAGAGCGAACATTCCGAGCATTTATATGTTGTCCTTGGCGCATTCTCGGCAGTAAGGGAATTATCTCCCACCAGTGCTTAATCTCTAGACTGTATAAGTCCAATCTTTGGTCATCAATCATAGCATTGGGAGCTACTGTCATACCACCGCCATAGTGCCGACCATTAGCGATCGCAATTTGCACAGTTTTGACTTTAATTGATTGATCAGACAGACGAATTTCTGCGCTAAAGGGCCGAGATTCCCAAATAACTTTCAAGGCGGTAAAAGCATAAGCGAAGATTCCCCAACGACGCTTTGCTTCTTTGGTTAGTCGCTGGGTTATTTTCACACTCAATCCTAAGCTAGCAACATTGAAAAAATATTTGCCGTTGACTTCTCCCAAATCAATGCGTCTTGATTCACCTTTAGCAATTACCTTGCTAGCTTCAGCTAAAGAATTGGGAATTTTTAAAGTCCTTGCGAGATCATTAGCAGTTCCCAAAGGCAAAATTCCCAGAGGTAAATTAGTTTCAACTAAAGTATCTACCGCAGCATTGAGAGTACCATCACCACCACCAACAATTACTAAATCCACTTGATGTTGATATCTCTGGATGATCTCTGAGAAGTCCTGGGGGTTTTCTGCGGATGCTGCAATCAACTCAAATCCTTGTTCTACAAGACAACTCATCACTTCTGACAAACGCTTTTGTCCTTGGCGGGATTGACGATTTACTAACAGCAGTGCGCGCCGATTCATAAGTAGTAATTTTTATGGCTTATACGTAAAAATATTCATATGCTGCCTACACTCTCTTGAAATTTACTCTCAAACTGTGCAGGTATTTTTATGAATCATACTCATTATTCAGTTTTTATACGCTTATTATATAGGTTGCCTTGTTACATTTTAGGATTGGTTTTATTTAGCTTAATTTTACTAGCTATCAGTGCATTTATACCTAGAAAATGGCATGATTACTCACAAAGCAATTGTGATATCAAAATTTGTGTTTCTAACACAGGTATTCATTCTAATATTATAGTGCCAACAAAAAATAATATTTTTGATTGGCACAAGTTTTTTTCGATCAGCAAAATCGGTATAGATACTGCTCCCGATTATAATTATTTAAGTTTTGGCTGGGGAGATAAAGATTTTTATATGTTAACTCCTTCTTTGTCTGATTTAAAATTTTCTACTACTTTTAAAGCACTATTCATACCAACCCATTCTGTAATGTATGTTAAAGGTTATCAAGTAATCCCAACTGATTTAGAAGTTAAATGTGTCCGAATCAGCAAAAATGATTATTCACGATTAACAGACTATATCCAAGATAGTTTTCAACTAGATACAAAAGGTAAAACAGTCCGCTTGGGTAATGGTCACACTGTCAATGCAGGTTTTTATGCAGCAATTGGCAGTTACTCAATTTTGAGAAATTGTAATTCTTGGACAGCTTCTGGGTTAAGAAGGGCTAATATTAATACTCCTCTTTGGGATGGGCTTTCAAGTGCAATTATCTTACACCTCAAAAATAGCTGTAATTTTGAATAAAAAGGCAAAAGTAAGAAGTGAATTGTTAAATTTTATTCTTATCTTTTACCTTGAATTTGAGGCTAACCTTGATTGTGTTGGCAAAGTGGTGGAAAACCACTTACTCATAATTGTAAGAATAAATGCATCAAACATGTATAATAATTTATCTATATGAATGATTGCATTTACAAAGATGCTTAGATAAGCCTTAGAAATTAGAGTTAATGACAGCAAAAAATTAAAATATCAAATTAAGCTGCTTGTAAAGATAAATTATGAGAGCGATCGCACAACTAGGACAGATGGTGATTTTAATGCAGAGATCCAAAGCGATCACATCTTTCATAAGCTAGTATCACAACTAAATTTAAACTAATTCCTCCATCAGTTATATAGGTTCATCAGAAACTACCCCCATTAGTTAGGGACTTCCAGAAAATAAAATATACAGCAGATAAGAATGATAATCATTACGAGGGGGGAAAAGGAGAGGCTGCCATTGGCAGCCTCTCCTTCACCGTTTTTGTAGTAAATTCAGTAATGATTCGATTTTTAGGTGGAA